>JBAPXO010000650.1:0-4259 GCA_049284255.1 Solirubrobacteraceae bacterium
GAGGAGCGGCGCCGCATACTCGGCGATGACCGCCAGCGGGGCGAGCGCCCGGGCGGTGACCAGGTCACAGCGGCCGATCCCGGCGGCCCAGGACTCGGCCCGGCTGGCGACGACCGAGACGTTCCCAAGCCCGCACACCACAGCCGCACGCGCCATGAACTCGCACTTGCGGGCGTTGCTCTCGATCAGGTTCACCTCGCTCGCGGGCAGGGCAATCGCCAGGGGGAGGCCCGGGAAGCCGGCGCCCGCCCCGAGGTCGGCGATTACCCCGGCCGACCGCACCGAGTCGAGTTCGAGCGCCACCAGCGAGTCGGCGAGGTGGTCGTTGAGGACGCAGGTCGGCTCACGCAGGGTCGTGGGGGCAGTCGGGTCGCTCACTATCAACCCCCCGAGCCCTCGCAGCCGCGATTCGCCGTCCTCCGCGATCCCGTAGCGCCGGCACAGTGCCGCCAAAGGCGCGGAGGGCAGGAACGCGGCGGCTCCTGATTTCACGTGAAACACCCCACCAGCGGGGACAGCGGTCGGTCAGTCAGTCGACGAGCGGGGCCACGACGAGCCGCCGCGACGGCTCCTGGCCCTCGCTGTAGGTCTCGACGTCACGGCGATCCTTGAGGTGCTCGTGGATCACCTTGCGCTCGAGCGCGCTCATCGCCTCAAGGGGCACGGCACGGCGCGCCTCAAGGGCCGTCTGGGCGGCCTGATCGGCGGCCGCGCGCAGCGTCTCCGCCCGGCGTTCACGGTAGCCCGCGGCGTCTACGGTGACGGGCAGGCGCTCCTCGTCGCCGCGGGTGGCAATGCGGTAGGCGAGATGCTGGATGGCGTCGATGGTCTCCCCGTGATGGCCGATCAGCAGGCCGAGATCGTCACCCACATACTCAGCACGCACGCCGTCGGGTCCCTCGCGGATTTCGACCGTCGCATCGATTCCTGCGGCCGACGCGATCTGCTCGAGCATTTCGCGGACGCGCTCAGGGGGCGCTTGCGAAGCGGAACCCACGCCTAACGCCTGCGGCCGGATCGTTTCTTCTTCTTGCGCGGCGACCTGGGCGGGGGCCCACTGCGGGCGCCGGTCGCCACCGGCGCGGCCTTCTTCTCGGACTTCTTCTCAGGCTGGGTATCGGCCCGCTTGGCCGAGCCGGCCGCCGGCTTGGAGGTGCCGGCCGGCTTAGAGGCGTTGCGGATCGCGCCGAGCAGGCCTCCAGAGGACGCCGGCGCCGACTCCTTGGGCTTTCCGTTGCCGGCGCTCGAGCGCGCCGGGCTCGCTCTTCCGCCACCGTTGCCCGCCGCAGCCGTGGCCGTCGCGGGCCGCACCGGGCCGATCCGGCGTCTGACGATGTACTGCTGGCCGACCGTCCAGAGGTTGGTGGTGATCCAGTAGACGAGAACGCCGGCGGGGAAGCGGATCACGAAGAGGACGAAGACCAGCGGCATGAACAGCATCAGCTTGCGCTGTGTCGGATCCATGGTCGCGCCCGACATGACGAGCGTGGAGCCAAGCTGGGAGCCCACGTAGAGCACGATCAGGACGATCAGCGTGATGCCGGTCGCCTTGTTGGTGAGATCGTGGATAAAGAGGAAGTTGGCGCCGTTGTGCGGCCCGCAGGGCACGGTATGGGCCAGGTCCACCGCCCCGCTGGGGAGCTTGGGCTGAATCGCCGGGCAGATGTCCGCGCGCAGGTTGCGGCGCAGCATGTAGTACAGCGAGATGAACACCGGAAGCTGGGCGACCAGCGGCAGGCAGGAGCTCAGCGGATTGACGTTGTTCTCCTTGTAGAACTTCATCATCTCCTGCTGCTGGCGCTGCTTGTCTTCCTTGTAGCGGCTCTGTATCTCCTTGAGCTCGGGCTGCAGGGTCTGCATCCGCGCCATGGACTTGATCTGCTTCACCGTCAGCGGGACCAGGAGCGCACGCACGGTGATGGTGAGCAGGATGATCGACCATCCCCACGACCCCCCGAGGAACGAGTGGTAGAACTTCAGCACCGACTCGAAGACGTCGATCAGCGGCTGGAAGATGTTTGCGGGGATGAGCATGATCAGGCGCTCGCGGCGGGTACGCGCTGCTTGAAGAGTCGCTGCTCCTCGACGGGGTCATACCCGCCGGAGCTCCAGGGATTGCATCGCAGCAATCGCCAAGCGGCGAGGACGAGCCCGCGGAGTATGCCGAATCGCTCGATCGCCTGCACGGCGTACTCCGAGCACGACGGGTAGTACTTGCAGCGCTCTCCCAGCGCCGGCGCGATGAGCAACTGATAGGCGCGGATCGGCGCCACGAAGACCTTGCGCACGGCTCTCATGAGGCCGTGTCCTCCCCCGCCGGGTCAGCCGCCTGCTCGCTCACGCCGGGAATCTTGTCGATCAGCTCTCGCAAGGCCGCCTGAATGCCGGGCAGCCCATCCCGCTCGGCCAGCTCGCGTGCGCCCTGACGGGCGATCACGACGGCGTCGGTGGATGCCGGGAGCCGGGAGCTCTCCTGAGCGAAGGCTTCGCGCAGAAGGCGCTTGACCCGATTGCGCTCGACGGCGCCGCCGACCTTGCGCGACACAGAGAGTCCGAGGCGCGGCGAGTCTTCCTCGTCGGCGCGAGGGAAGACGTACAACACCAGATCACGGCCAGCATGAGACCGCCCGTGACGGAAGACTCGGTCGAACTCTGCGCTGCGCGAGAGCCGACCCCGCCCTGACCGCGGTGCGGAGCCGGGGGCGAGGCGCATTAGACCGTCAGGCGCTTGCGTCCCTTTGCGCGCCGTCGCTTGAGAGTCAGACGCCCCGCGCGAGTCTGCATGCGAGCGCGAAACCCGTGGGTCCGCGCGCGTTTGCGCTTCTTTGGCTGGTAGGTGCGTTTCATGGCTGAGGGACCCCGAGGGGAACGACGCAGTATACGCAGGCCCTAGAGCTACTTCGGTGGGCGTCGGGGACGCCCAATCCCCGTTCAACGTTGGTGGCACCGCTCGTTCGCTTTTTCCCGCGCTTTGCGCCAACGCCCCTCCAAACCGAGCTGCCGCCCTCAGGGCCGTTGCTATATTCGCCGCCCCCGGTTGAAGTCCGCCCGGACCCTCGCGAATGATTTTGAATTAGCTCCACGGGAGGAGTGGCTTGGCGCTGCCCGCGCAACCCGAGGCCACGGCGGCGTGGCAAGCGATCGAAGCTGAGCTCAGACGACGTCTCGGCGACTCCGGCTACGACATCTGGTTCTCCTCGGTCGAGCCTCAGGAGTGGGATGGCGAACTGCTCACCGTCAAGGCTCCAGCGGCCACGCAGACGTGGATCTCCGGACGCTTCGGCCCAACCCTCCAGGGGTGTGCCAAGCGCGCCTTGGGTCCGGCCAGTCGAGTCGCGTTCGCCGGTGACGCCCAACCGCAGGCGCGTAAGCCGCCCAGCGCCGACATGACAACCGGGACCCTGAGCGGCTTCAACCCCCGGTACTGCTTCGAGCAGTTCATCATCGGCGAGGGCAACCGCCTGGCCCATGCTGCCGCACTGGCGGTCGCAGAGCTCCCCGGCCAGGCCTACAACCCGCTCTTCATCTATGCGCCTCCTGGGCTGGGCAAGACCCACCTCCTGCACGCCATCGGCAATTACGTTCTCGCCTTCGGCGGCGGCGCGACCGTCCGCTACGCCACGGCCGAGGCCTTCACCAACCACTTCATCGCCGCGCTGAGCTCGAAGTCGGTTGAGGCCTTCAAGCACGCCTACCGAGACGCCGACGTCCTCCTGATCGACGACGTCCAGTTCCTGGCCAGCAAGGCCCGCACCGAGGAGGAGTTCTTTCACACCTTCAACGCGTTGTATGAGAGCGGGCGCCAGCTCGTGATCACCTGCGACCGCCTTCCTCGCGCCCTGGTCTCCGTCGAACAGCGGCTGCGCGAGCGCTTCGAGGCCGGCTTGGTCGCCGACATCGCGCCTCCCGACCACTCCACCCGCGCCGCCATCCTGCGCAAGCGAGCCGCGCTTGATCAGATCGTCCTCCACGATCCTGAGGTCCTCGACCTCGTCGCCGATCGGGTCACCGACAACATCCGTGCACTCGAGGGAGCCCTGATCAGGGTGGTCGCCTACCACTCCCTGACCCAGCGTCCGATCGATCTCGAGCTCGCCGCCGAGGTTCTCGACGCTCTGTATCCGACAAAGGGGTCAAGGAGTCCTTCGATCGCTGATATCCAGACCGTCGTCGCCACCCACTTCGAGCTCTCGGTCGCCCAACTGAATTCCCCAAGCCGCACCGGACGGGTTGCCTGGGCTCGCCAGCTCGCGATACAC
>JBAPXO010000651.1:0-12193 GCA_049284255.1 Solirubrobacteraceae bacterium
GCCGAAAGCGCGCGGGCCCACCTGCGCCGCGAGTACGCGCAGACCGAGGCTCCGGCGGAGCGCAAGCGGATCCTCGAGCAATCGCTCGGGCACATCTCCAACCAGTTGGAGTTGGTGCGCGGACGCCAGCGCGAACTCGCCGATCTCGCCGCCGAGCTTGAAGACAAGCGGCGGCTGGTCAAGCGCCGCATCCGCGAGAACTCCTAGCCGGGGCGCCAGAACGAGGGCGCCGCAAGCGCCCAAAACGGCAGGAAAGCGCCTACCGGCGACGTAACCACAGCCACGTCGCGCGGTAATTCCTCTGAATCCGTCCGGTACGCGGCGAACCACCAAAGGCCCGTCGAGGCCGCCCGCCGCCCTGACCCGACGCTCGACCATGACCTTGACCTCGAAACGCACCCTGCGCCTCACCCCTGGCCTGGCCGCGCTCGCCGCGGCGAGCGTTGGGCTGATCAACGTCGCCTCGACGCTGACCCCCAACATCAGCTGGCGCGGTCATCTGCTGCTCGGCTTCGAGCCCGTGGAGGCGATTCAGATCTTCCACGCGTTCGCGTTGCCGGCCGGAACGGCGCTGCTGCTCGTGGCGCCTTACCTGAGCAAGCGCCGCTGGCGCGCCTGGCAGGCGGCCGTGACGCTGATGATCGTGCTCGGCGCGCTGGACCTGCTCAAGGGATTGGACTTCGAAGAGACGGCCATCACCTGGGCCACGGCCGCGCTGCTGATCGCGGGACGCTCGGGGTTTGGCGTCAAGCACGACCCGCTGACGCTGCGAACCGGCTGGTGGCGGGCGCCCTTGGTCGGGATCCTCGGCGTGACGATCGCGATCGCCGCTGCCTGGGCCTCCCAGGGGCGGCCGTCGTGGGGCTCGGTGCTGGCTGAGACCGGCCGCGTGCTGACCTGGCAGAGCGCCACCTCGGCGCCGCTGCATCCCGCGCCCTGGCTGGCTCTGAGCGTTCATTTCGTCGAGCTGGTGACGCTGATCGCCATCGCCTACGTGGTCTTCAGGCCGCTCTCGGGTCCGAGAGCGCTGCCCGGCCCGATGACGCGCGATGCTGCGGCCGAGCTCGTGCGTGCCCACGGGTCAGACACCCTCTCGTTCTTCAAGCTTCGCGAGGATAAGCACTACTTCTTCAGCGCCGATCGGGCCGCCTTTGTCGGCTACCGGATCGAGAACGGGGTGCTCCTGCTCTCCGGTGACCCCGTCGGCCCCGCGGCCGCACTGCCGCGGCTGCTCTCACAGCTTCAGGCCTTCGCAGAGGTTCGCGGGCTGAAGCTCGGCGCGGTCGGCGCCAGCCAGCGCATGTGCCCGCTGTATGAGGAATTGGGCCTACGGACGCTGTACCTCGGCGACGAGGCGATCATCGAGCTCGAGCGCTTCTCGCTGGAGGGCCGGCCGATCCGCAAGGTGCGCCAGTCGGTCGCCCGGCTGCAGAAGGCCGGCTTCACGGCCGAGCTGCGGGAGGTCGCGGACCTTGACCGCGCCGCTGCCGACGAGATCGAGCTCGTACTCGAGCGCGGCCGCGAGGGAACCCCCGAGCGCGGTTTCTCGATGGCGATGGACTCGATCGGCGGCGACTACGACCACGACACGCTCGTCGTGGTCGCCCGCGATGAGACCAATGCCATCAAGGGAGTCCTTCACTTCGTGCCCTGCTACGGACGCTCCGCGATGTCGCTGTCATTCATGCGCCGCGATCCGGAGACGCCCAACGGCCTGACTGAGTTCATGGTCGTACGCGCGATCGAGCTCCTGCGCGAGCGCCAGGTAGGCGAAATCTCGCTGAACTTCGCCGCCTTCGCGAAGTGGATGCACAGCCCCGAACGCCGCGCCGAACGCATCCTCGCCAAGCTGATCGCCCTCGGCAACCGGTTCTTCCAGATCGAGAGCCTGTACCGCTTCAACGCCAAGTTCTTTCCCCGCTGGGAGCCCCGGTACCTGGTCTACCAGGGGGCGCTGGGCCTGCCCCGCACGAGCCTCGCGGCGATGTGGGCAGAGGGTCAGCTCTGGAAGCCGGAGCGTCGGCGAGCCGCACCCCTCGGGGGCGGGCGTTTGAGCGCGCACACCCGCTAACCTGTCATTAACCTAGCCGACTCTCCACTGCCTTCGTGGCAGTGGCGCACGGCCGTGTGACCCGCTGAATTTTGGGGCGACGTCCGCCTCGCAGCGCCGGTACCCTACGCGGCCCCCAACCCCATCAAAGCTTGAGAATAAGCGTCAGTCGACAACATGACGAACAGCAGTCGTCCGCCGGTCACGGGCCGGGATGTAGCCGGAGCAGGCATGTTGATGCTGTCGGCCAATCTGCTGTGCGCGGGGATCGGAGCGGCGATCGGCGCCCTCGTGGGGGCGCTCGTGCCCCTGCTTCTGGTGGGCTTCTTGATCGGCTTTTTCGTGGGGATGCGCGTTGTCGCTAACCGCTTCCGCCACATCTGAGTCGCGTATGACGTGGCTCGGCTACATGGACATCGTGCTGATCGTGCTCGCGGCGCCGATCATGCTGCTGATCGGCGTTTCCCCCGTTGGTTACGGAATTGCCGCCGGCGTATGGATCGCCCTGCGACTGATCGGCGTCGGCGTCGAACGCTTCGCCGCAGCGACCCCTGATGCCAATCGCGTTATCGGGGTACGGATGGGATACATGCTCGGCCGGCTCTTTTTGCTCGCGATCACGGTGATCCTCGTGCGCAAGTCCGATGGTCAGGACGCCGGCCTGGCCGCGCTGGCAGTGATCGTGTTCTCGTTCACGATCCAGCTCGCGACCTCGGCCGTGAGCCGGCCCTCGCGGCCGTCGCGGCCATCCGGAGGGGCACGATGAGCAATACCCGCAAGATCCTGCTCAGCATCGCCGGCTTCTACGTGCTGGGGATCGTCCTGCTGATCATCATCTTTGGCTTCGGTCACAAGAACAACTCGTTCCAGATCCAGAACGAGTTCAAGCTGACCAACTGGGTGAGTCTCGGCGTGTTCAGCATCAATCGAGCCGTCGTCTATCTCTTCATCGCCGCCATCCTGACCGTCGTAACGATGGTCTACATCGCGCGTCGCATGCACCAGCGGCCCAACCGCGTCCAGACGGCCGTCGAGGTCATCTATTCGCTGATGCGCGACAACATCACGCGCGGCAACATGCCCGACAGGATGGCCGCCACGTGGTTCCCGTTCCTGGGCGCGCTGTTCCTCTTCATCTGGTTCTCCAACCTCATCGGCTACATACCGCTGCCCACCAACACCGAGGAGACCTTCACCCTCTTCGGAGCCAAGATCCCCGACTTCGCCCTCTACGCCGCGACCGCCAACATCTCGGTCCCGCTGGTCCTGGCGCTCGTCGTATTCATCGCCTTCAACTTCGAGGGCGTCAGAACCCAGGGTCCGATCGGCTATTTCAAGAGCCTGATCCCCGCCGGCGTCCACGGCCCGATGGCGATCTTCGTGGGTGGACTGGAGATCATCTCGACCTTCATGCGCCTGATCTCGCTGACGATCCGGCTCTTCGCCAACATCCTCGCCGGCCACATGATCATCCTGTTCATGGCCGGCGGCCTGGCCGTGATCCTCGGTCTTTCGTTCTTGGGGTGGTTCACACTGCCCGTCGGCGTCGCGGTCTACCTCTTCGAGCTGGGCCTCGTGGCCACCCTGCAGGCGTTCATCTTCGCGACCCTCTCGGCGATCTACCTCGGTGGCGCCGTGACCTCTCACTAACCAAGAAGGAGCTGAAGTCAAAGTGCTGCTTACACACATCCTGGCGTTTGCCGCCTCATCCTCGTCTTCGTCGTCGTCATCGGCGGGGCTGGGCATCGGGATCGGCGGCGGCCTTGGCGCGGTTGGCGCCGGAGTCGGCATCGGCATCATCTTCGGCAAGGTGATCGAGGCGGTGACTCGCCAGCCGGAGATGCGCGATGAAATCACGAGCATCCAGTGGCTCGGCTTCGCCCTCACCGAGGCGTGCTTCTTCTACGGGCTGGTCGCCGGCCTGATCTCCTACGTCCTCAAGTAGATGATGCCCAACCTCGTATTCGCCGCCTCAAGCGGTGGCAGCAGCTCCTCCAGCAGCTCGTCCAGCGGCTCATTCCTGATCTCGCCCAACGTTGGGCTGATGATCTGGACGCTGCTGCTGTTCGGGATCTCTCTGTACGTGCTTCGCAAGCTCGCCTTCCCGCGCATCTCGGCCGCGCTGGACAAGCGCCAGCACGCGATCGAGGAGTCGATCGACCACGCCGAGCAGGTGCGCAAGCAGGCCGACGAGCTGCTCGAGGAGTACCGCGAGCGCCTGCACGAGGCGCGGGACCAGGCTGAGCAGATCGTCTCCAGGGCCCGCAAGTCCGCAGAGACCCACGAGAAGGAAGCCCAGGAGAAGTCCGAGGCCAAGCGCGACCAGATGCTGGAGCAGACTCGCCGTGACATCGAGTCAGAGACGCGGCGTGCGATCCAGGAGATCCGCTCAGAGGTCGCCGACCTGACCGTGATGGCCACCGAGAAGGTGACGCGCAAGACGCTCACCGAGGATGACCAGCGCCGGCTCGTCGAGGACGCACTGTCCGAGCTGGACTTCAGCGCGCTGAGCGCGGGAGAAGGCGAGCACTAGATGGAAGAGATCGGCCAGGTTTACGCCCGTGCGCTGTTCGAGGTCGCGACCGAGCGCGACGAGCTCGACGAGATTCACGACGAGCTCGGCGCCTTCGCCGACGCGATGCACGAGAACCGTGACCTGGCGGTTTTCTTCTTCTCGCCGTACTTCAGTGTGCAGGAGAAGAAGGACGGGCTCGAGCGGACGGTGACCGACGCCAGCCCTGCCTTCGCCAACTTCCTGCAGGCGCTCATAGAGCGTCACCGGATGCCGGCGATCTTCCGTATCCGCACCGAATTCGACGGACTCTGGGAGGACGAGCACAAGCTGCTCCCGGTCCAGATCACGAGCGCGGTGGAGCTCGACAAGAAAACGGTCAATGACCTCGGCGACCGCATCGGTGAGCAGGTCGATCGCAAGATCGAGCTCTCGGCCGAGGTCGACCCCGACATCCTGGGGGGAATCGTGCTGCGGGTTGGCAACGTGATCCTCGACGCATCGATCAAGAGCCGATTGGAACAACTTCGAAAGCAAGTCGCGCGAGCCTAGGCGCCGCGCGTCAAGGGAGCTAACAAACAGATGGAGATCAAGCCCGACGAGATCACCTCGATCCTCAAGAACCGGATCGAGGGCCTAGACACCCAGAACGCCGAGCTGACCGAGGTCGGCACCGTCCTCTCGGTGGCCGACGGCATCTGCCGCATTCATGGCCTCGAGAACTGCATGTCGTTCGAGATGCTCGAGTTCCCGCACGACGTGAGCGGTCTGGCGCTGAACCTCGAGTCAGACAACGTCGGCGCGGTGCTGTTCGGCGAGTGGGAGCAGATCTCCGAGGGGGACACGGTCAAGCGCACCGGGCGACTGATCGAGGTCCCGGTCGGTGAGGCTCTGCTGGGACGGATCGTCGATCCGCTCGGCAACCCGCTTGACGGCAAGGGCCCGATCGAGACGACAGAGACCCGTCCAACCGAGCACAAGGCCCCTGGCGTCGTCCAGCGTCAGCCTGTGACCGAGCCGATGCTCACCGGCCTCAAAGCGATCGACTCGATGATCCCGATTGGCCGCGGCCAGCGCGAGCTGATCATCGGCGATCGCCAGACGGGCAAGACGTCGATCGGCGTCGACACGATCATCAACAACACCGACCGTGACCTGATCTGCGTCTACGTGGCCATCGGCCAGCGCAAGGCGACGGTCGTTCAGCTCGCTCAGACCCTCGAGGACGCCGGCGCGATGGAGAACACGATCATCGTGATGGCGGCCGCCGACGAGGCGGCGCCGATCAAGTTCCTCGCCCCCTATGCCGGGTGCGCGATGGGCGAGTACTTCCTCTACAACGGGAAGGCCGCGCTGGCCGTCTACGACGACCTGACCAAGCATGCCTACGCCTACCGGCAGATGTCGCTGCTGCTGCGCCGTCCGCCCGGACGCGAGGCCTACCCCGGGGACGTCTTCTACCTGCACTCGCGGTTGCTCGAGCGGGCGGTCAAGCTCAATGACGACCTGGGGGGCGGCTCGCTGACCGCGCTGCCGATCATCGAGACCCAGGCCGGCGACGTCTCGGCCTACATCCCGACCAACGTGATCTCGATCACCGACGGCCAGATCTTCCTCGAGCCCAAGCTCTTCTACTCGGGCGTGCGTCCGGCGATCAACGTCGGCATCTCCGTCTCCCGGGTCGGCGGCAACGCCCAGATCACGCCGATGCGCAAGGTCGCGGGAACGCTCAAGCTCGAGCTATCCCAGTACCGCGATCTCGAGGCCTTCTCGCAGTTCGGCTCAGAGCTCGACCCCGACACCCAGCGCACACTGGCCCGCGGTGAGCGCCTGGTGAAGACGCTCAACCAGCACGAGCGTCACCCGATGGCGGTGGAGGAGCAGGTCGTGCAGGTCTACGCCGCCACCAACGGCTACCTGGACCGGATCGACGTCGACAAGGTCGAGGACTTCCTGGCCGGGGTTTCGGATTCGGTGAAGTCCAGCAACTCGGACCTGCTCAACAAGATCTCCGAGGGCGACTGGAGTGACGGAACCCAGTCACAGCTCGACGACGCCATCAACCAGTACGCCGAGGATTTCGGCTACGACCTCGACGAGGAGGGCCATCCGCTGGAAGACGGCGACGAGCCCTCGGGGTCACGCGACGATTCCGATCGCAGTTCGAGCAGCGAGAACGGCAGCAAGGGTCGCTCCGAGGACGGGGACGGCGAGAAGGAGTCAGAGGGCGACAAGGAGGACGAGGCGGTCCCGGCCTAGCCGGATCGCTGCGCACACCAGATGGCGACCACCCAGCGCGACGTCAAGAACCGCATCGGCGCGGTCAAGAACATCCAGAAGATCACTCGGGCGATGGAGATGGTCGCGGCCGCCCGGCTCCGCCGCGCCGAGCAGCGGATCGAGGTGCTGCGCCCGTACGCCGAAGCCCTCCGTCGCATGACCCGCCAGGCCGCCGAGGCGGCCGGCGACGTCCCGAAGCTGCCGATCCTCATCGAGCACGACCAGATCCGGCGGGTCGGTTTGCTGGTCGTCGCCGGTGACCGCGGCTTGGCGGGTGCCTTCAACTCCAACGCCGTGCGGGCCGGGGTCGCCGCCGGTCGCGAGCACGAGCGCGAGGGCGCGACGGGGGTTTACTTCGCCTCCGGACGCCGCCCCGCGTCCTCGCTGACCTTCCGCGGGCTCGAGGTCGCAGACAGCTTCACTGGCTTTACGGACCGCCCGTCCTATGGCGACGCGCGGAAGATCGCCGAGCGCCTCATGGCCGCCTATATCGACGACGAGGTCGATCAGGTCGAGATCTTCTACAACGGATACATCTCGCCCCTGTCGCAGGTCATCCGCCGCGAGACGCTGCTGCCGCTCCAGAAGGCGACCGTGCTCGAGGAGGACGAGGAGGGCAACGACGACGAGGATCAGAACGACTCCGGGGATAGCCGGGATGACGTCCAGCGTGACAAGCGGGCGCTGGTCGAGTACGAGCCCGATCCCGAGGACATCCTCAAGCGGCTGGTCCCCGACTACGTCGAGATCTCGATCTACCGCGCCCTGCTCGAATCGACAGCGTCCGAGCACGGGGCCCGTATGACCGCGATGCGCAACGCGTCGGAGAACGCGACAACGCTGATCGACGATTTGACTTTGCAGATGAACCGAGCCCGTCAGGCCGAGATCACGCAGGAGATCATGGAAGTGGTCGCCGGCGCCGAAGGCCTCGGATAAGGAGAGAACCAACGCATGTCAGCCACCACTGAGAACGAAGCCACCGAAACCACCGAGACCAAGCGGAACACGGGCCGGATCGAGGAGATCCAGGGTGTCGTGATCGAGGCCGTCTTCCCCGACAAGCTGCCCGAGATCAACCACGCCATCATCGTGCGCCGCCCCGAGGCCGCCAAGGCCGAGGAGGACGAGGACATCGCCGCCGGGATGGACGACTTCCTCACCTGCGAGGTCCAGCAGCACCTGGGCGACGACCGCGTGCGTGCGGTCTCCATGGACACCACCGACGGCCTGTCACGCGGCGCGGAGGTGATCGACACCGGCGCCCCGATCACCGTACCCGTCGGCGAGATCACCCTGGGCCGGATCTTCAATCTGCTCGGCGAGCCGATCGATCAGGGCGACGACCTGCCCGACGACATCGAGCGCTGGCCGATTCACCGTGAGGCCCCCGACGTCGAGGCCCTGACGCCGACCACCGAGATGTTCGAGACCGGGATCAAGGTCATCGACCTCCTCGCCCCCTACGCCAAGGGCGGCAAGGTCGGCCTGTTCGGCGGCGCCGGGGTCGGCAAGACGGTGATCATCCAGGAGCTGATCCACAACCTCGCCCAGGAGCACGGCGGCCTGTCGGCCTTCTGCGGCGTGGGCGAGCGCTCGCGTGAGGGGAACGACCTCTGGCTCGAGATGAAGGAATCCGGCGTCCTCGATAAGACGATGCTGGTCTTCGGCCAGATGAACGAGCCTCCCGGAGCCCGGATGCGCGTCGCGCTCTCCGGTCTGACCATGGCCGAGTACTTCCGTGACGAGGGCGGTCAGGACGTCCTCCTGTTCATCGACAACATCTTCCGGTTCGTGCAGGCCGGCTCCGAGGTCTCGGCGCTCCTGGGCCGGATGCCGTCCCAGGTCGGATACCAGCCGACCCTGGAGTCAGAGATGGGCCAGCTCCAGGAGCGCATCACCTCGACCCGCAAGGGGTCGGTCACCTCCATCCAGGCCATCTACGTGCCGGCTGACGATCTGACCGACCCGGCTCCGGCGTCGGCGTTCGCGCACCTCAACGCCACCACGACGCTGTCGCGGTCGATCTCTGAGAAGGGGATCTACCCGGCGGTGGATCCGCTGGATTCGACGTCCACGATCCTCAAGGAGGAGATCGTCGGAGAGGAGCACTTCCGGGTCGCAAACGAGGTCAAGGAAGTGCTGCAGCGCTATCAGGAGCTACAGGACATCATCGCCATCCTCGGCATCGACGAGCTCTCCGACGAGGACCGGGTCACGGTGCAGCGGGCGCGCAAGATCGAGCGCTTCCTCTCGCAGCCCTTTCACGTCGCCGAGCAGTTCACGGGGACGCCGGGCAAGTACGTGCCCGTCGAGGAGTCGATTCGCGGCTTCAAGGAGATCCTCGAGGGCAAGTACGACGATGTGCCCGAGCGGGCGTTCTTCATGAAGGGCTCGATCGACGAGGTCTCGCAGGAGTCGGGCGATTCCAAGGACGAGGAGTCAGACGAGGACAACGGCGACGAGAAGGACGAGAAGCGTGACTCGGAGTCGGGTGAGACCGAGGGCCGCTCGGACGAGGACTCAGACGACGAGAAGCGCAAGTCCGACGACGACTCCGACGATGACTCCAAGGACGACGAGGAGTAGCGCGTGGCGCACGAGAAGTTCAAGGCCGAGGTCCTCACCCCCGACGGGGAGGTCTTCAACGAAGAGGTCGAGATGATCTCGACGAGGACGGCGGTGGGCTCGATCGGCATCCTGGCCCACCACCAGCCGATCCTCGCGATGCTCGACCCCACCGAGCTGCGCCTGTACAAGTCAGAGTCCGACATCGTCTCCTTCGCCCAGTCCGAGGGTTACCTCCAGATGATCGAGAACCAGGCTCTGATCCTCGTCGAGGAGGCCCACGAGGCCGGCGAACTCGACGCCGGGGAGCTGCGCGACCGGGTTGCGCAGGCCGAGCGCGAGCGCGACGATGCCGGCGAGGACAGCGAGAAGCGGCGCGTCGCCGTGCGCGACCTGAAACGCTGGGAGGCGTTCCTGCGGATCGCCGAGGGCAGCTAGCCCGCGGCGCGCTTAACCGGGGCGTCATCTGCGCCTCCTAGCCTGCGATCCCGATGGTTGACGAGCGAAATCTGGCCGAGCGGCTGATCAGATACGACACCTCGCGCCCCGACGTTCTCATCGCGGCCGCAGGATTCGTCAAGGGATGGCTCGAATCCCGCGACATCGAAGTGCACGACTACGACCACAACGGCTTCCCGGTGCTCGTGGCCCAGGCCGGTGCTCGGCACTCGGGAGCGCCCAACATCGTCTGGCATGGCCACCTGGACGTCGTCCCCGGCCGTCCCGAGCAGTTCGAGCCCCGCATCGAGGGCGACCGGCTGATCGGGCGCGGCGCCTACGACATGAAGGGCGGGCTGGCGGCGATGATGTGCGCGCTCAAGGATGTCGCCGATCAGGACGGCGTGCGCGTGAGGCTGATCTGCGTCCCCGACGAGGAGTCCGAGGAGATCGACGCCCGCTCCACCGATGCCCTGGTCGCGGGTGGGTTCGGGGGCGACTTCGCGATCACGGGTGAGCCCACCGACATGCACATCGGCGTTGAGGCCAAGGGCGTGGTCGTGATGCGGATCGTCGTGCATGGCCGCGCCGCCCATAGCTCGACCCCGTGGCTGGGCGACAACGCCGTCCTCAAGGCCGTCGATGTCTTTCGCACGATCGAGTCGCTGCCCTTCATGCGCGAGTCCTCGGAGATGTTCGACCGCCCCTCGATCAACCTGGGCCGAATCGAGGGCGGCGACGCCCTGAACAAGGTGCCCGACCGCTGCGAGATGGCCGTCGATGTCCGCTACCTGCCCGGGCAGGATCCGGGGGAGATCCTCGCCCAGGTCCGAGCGATCCCCGAGATCGAGGTCAAGCGCACCTTCATCCATCCGCCGGTTACGGTTTCTCGCGTCAACCCCTACGTCCTGGGGTTGCGTGACGCCGTCTCCAAGGCGATCAAGGGCGAGGTCATGAGCGTGGGGCGCGATGGGGCCTCCGATGCCGCGTCGTTCATCGAGGCCGGGATCCCCGCGGTCGAGTTCGGCCCCGAAGGCGCCGGGCATCACGGTCCCGACGAGTGGGTCTCGCTCGCCTCGCTGGAGCGCTACCGGCGCTCGTTGGGCGCCTTCGTCCGCGGACTTCCGGACTGGTTGTCGACGGCCGGCGATCAGCGCGACGGCGGGCTGCGGGCGATCGGCGGGGGCCTGGCGTGAAGCTGATCCCTACCACCCGCGGCGGCATGCTGTGGCGGTTTCTCCTGGCCGCCGTCGTCGTGATCGCCGCGACCGCGGCGACCACCGCGGTCGCGGGACTGCTGCAGTTCAAGCAGATCACGGTCTACTTCAACGAGAACCCGGCGCTCAAGAACGCCGAGGTCACGCTGCCCAACCCCGGCCAGGCCCAGACGATCCTGATCATCGGTTCCGACCATCGCGCCGGCGAGCCGTTCTCGGCGGCCAACACCGACACGATGCTGCTCGTGCGGATGAATCCCGCCTCCTCGACGATCAACGTGCTCTCGATTCCCCGTGATCTCGAGGTCCAGGTTCCCGGCTACGGCACCGCCAAGATCAACTCCGCCTATTCCGACGGGGGACCCAACCTGATGATCAAGACGATCAAGCAGAACGTCTTCCCGAGTCTGAAGGTCAACCACATCATCGACATCAACTTCAGGGGATTCTCGGATCTCGTGGATGCCATCGGCTGCGTCTACAGCCAGGTCGACCATCGTTACTACAACAACACCGCCTTGACTGACTACTCGAGCATCGACATCCAGCCCGGTTATCAGAAGCTCTGCGGCGATAACCAGTCGGTCAAGGGGGCGCTGGCCTTTGTGCGCTTCCGCCATACCGACTCAGACATCGTGCGCAACGCCCGCCAGCAGGACTTCATCCGCTGGGCCAAGGATCAGTACAGCTCTTCGCAGCTGCTCGCCAACCGCGACAAGCTGCTCAAGATCTTCGGCTCGCACGTGGTCACCGACCACAATCTGCACACCATCGACGGTTTGATCAACCTCTTCGACCTGGCGGTCTTCTCGGACGCGCACACGATCAAGTCGGTCCATTTCCCTGCCCAGCTGCAGACGTGTGTCGCGGTCGCTCCCGGACAGCCCGGCCCGCCGTGCTACGTGACCGCGACAGCCGCAGCCGAGCAGCGCGTCTACGCCCAGTTCATGAAGGCGACGACGAGTGCCGCGGCGGCTGCCAAGACGCATCCCGGCGTCTCGCTAAAGAGCCACAAGGGCGCGGGCGGCACGACCCCCGGACTGACGTCGGACCTCCCCGACGGCCGCAGCCAGGCCGCCCAGCTCGGCAAGGCCCGGATGCCGATCTACTACCCGAAGCTGATCGTCA
>JBAPXO010000652.1:0-1852 GCA_049284255.1 Solirubrobacteraceae bacterium
GAGCTGGAGTCCGAGCCGATCGCCACCGCGGAGTTTCTGGTCATCGACACCGAGACCAACGGTCTGGGCGGGGAGGCCTGCGAGCTCACCGAGGTGGGCTGCGTCCTGGTCGGCGGGGGCGAGCTCCACGACCGTTGGAGCTCCCTGGCTCGCACCAGCACCCCGCTGCGCCGGGGGATCCAGCGCCTGACCGGGATCACTCAGGCGATGGTCGAGGCGGCCCCGTCGCTCGAGGACGTTCTCCCCCCGCTGCGCGAGCGGCTCCACGGCCGGGTCATGGTCGCCCACAATGCGCCTTTTGATCTACGGGTCCTGCGCCAGGCGTTCGGTCGGATCGGGCTCGACTGGCCGCAGCCTCCCGTGATCTGCACGGCCGCGCTGGCGCGTGCGTTGTTGCCGCTGCAGCGCAAGCGGGGTCTCGGCGTGCTCGCCGACGCGCTTGGGATCGAGGTTGAGCTCGCGCATCGTGCGCTCGCGGACGCCGAAACGTGTGCGCGCGTGCTGTGCGCGCTGTTCCCCCGGCTCTGCGCCAACGCGGCGACGGTTGCCGACGCGCTCACGCTGCTCGCCCCGCGACGCCGAGCTAGCCCGCGACCATCGACGGGCCTGCCTCCGGGCAGCCTCGGCGCGGGCCTTCATCGTCCGCGCGGGCGGCCGGCGCGACGGCGAGCCGGTGGCGAGCCGGCGCCGGACTTCGCCAAGCTCCCCAAGGATCCCGGCGTCTACATATTCCGCGACCCCTCGGGACGGGTGCTCTACGTCGGCAAGTCGATCTCGATTCGCAGCCGGGCGCGCGCCCACTTCGCGCCGTCCTCGCCACCCGCCGCCTGGACCGAGCACGCTGAGATCGTCGACTACCGGGCCACCGGCTCCGAGCTCGGCGCCCTGGTCCTCGAGAACCGGCTCATCAAGGAGCTCAAGCCCCCGGGCAACAAGCGGCTGACTCGTCGCGACGATCGGCTCGTCTATATCCGCTGCCGCCTCGACATCGCCTACCCGATCCTGGAGGTCGCCATCGAGCCCGCCGCCGGTCATGCGGTCACGATCGGCCCGGTACGCGGGCGGCGGCTGGCCGCGGAACTGGTCGAGCAGCTCGATTCACTGTTCGGGCTGCGCCACTGCGGGCGGCGGCTGCCCCGGCGCGACTACCCGTCGGCGTACGGGCAGATGGGACGGTGTCTCTCGCCGTGCCTGGGGGATCTTGACCCCAACCTCTACCGCCGGCGCCTGGACGAGGTCCTGAAGCTGTTCGTCGATGGGGACGGCGCCGGCGGCGGCCACCGGTTGATCGAGCACGTCTACGGCCAGATGCGCCAGGCAGCCGCCGCGCAGCACTTCGAGCGCGCCTCGTCGCTGCGCCGGCGCGCCGGTCGCTTGGCCACGATTCTCGGCCGGCTCGGGGGCGTGCTCGAGGCCACGCATGCCCGCCCGCGCCTGATCCTGGCCCGCCACCCCAGCGATTCGCGGCTGGAGGGTTTCTGGCTGGCCGGCGGTCGCTTGGTGGACTGGGGCCCGGTGGGTGAGGACGTCGACGAGCTCAGGGCCCGGACGGCGACGGCGCTCGCGCGGGGCGGCCGCACGGGTGAGCTTGGCGCCCACGTCCCGCCCGATGAGATCGACGAGGTGCGGATCATCGGTAGCTGGTTGGCCTCCCATCCCGATGCGCCTCGGCTGGCGCTGGCCTCGGAGCCCGACGGCGATGCGCTGGCCGCGTTCGTGAAGCAGGCGCGCCTGGCACCCGCAGCTGACCCGGTAGCCCCGCCGGCGGTCGGTCTCGGACCCCGAGGCGGGTCAGCGCTCGAACGGAAGCTCGACGACGACGGCCGAGACTTCGTCGGAGCCGACCGTCACC
>JBAPXO010000653.1:0-6829 GCA_049284255.1 Solirubrobacteraceae bacterium
CTACAGGGTTGAAGGTCCCGCGGGAGCGGTGCCGGCAACCTCGATGCCGTCACCGCCGAAGTCGACCGTCCGCACCGGTCCCTTGAAGGTGTGTCTGGCCGACACCAGCCACCAGATCGTCACCGCCAGCATCACGATGATCGTCACCAGCGGGGCGTAGTTGACCGCTGACCAGCTGAAGTGGCTGTTGAACGGCACCGCGGCGGGCGTGAACGGCAGGCAGAAGATGATCACGCACAGGATCACCCAGATGATCGCCACCAGGTTGATCCACTTGTACTTGCGCCCGAGCGTCCATGGCCCGGTCTCGAAGGCATCACCCATCCGCCAGCGCAGATAGACCGGGATCGTGTAGGCGATGTAGAGGCCGATGACCGAGATCGAGGTCACCGCGAGGAACGCCACCGGGAGCCCGGCGTGGTTTCCCTTGTAGGCCGGGATCGTGATGATGAGCGCGAACGCCGCGACGAACACCACTGCCCAGGTCGGGGTTCGGCGCGAGTTCAGCCGCCGCCACAGGTTGTGTCCAGGGACGGCGCCATCGCGGGAGAACGCGAACGTCATCCGCGAGGAGCTCGTCACGCATGCCATCCCGCAGAAGATCTGGCCGACGGTGGCGATGACCAGCACCGCCTTGGCGGCCGCCGAGGTCAGAGCGGATTCGATGATCGACTGCGACGTGCCCCCCGCGGCCGTGATCGAGGAAACGTGGGTGGCCGCGAAGGTCAGCGCCAGCAGCACCGCCCACCCGAACACCGCTGAGTAGAAGACCGAGCGCCAGACCCCCTTGGGGGCGGCCATAGCGGCGTCGTTGGTCTCCTCGGAGATGTGGGCCGAGGCGTCGTAGCCGGTGATCGTGTACATCGTCAGCAGGAACCCGAGCGGGAGCACGTAGAACCAGTACATCCCGTGGCTGAAGCCCGACGCGTTGATCCGGTGGCCGAAGACGAAGGTGAAGCTCTGGTGGTGGCTGGGGACGGCCACCAGGAGAACGATGATCACCAGGACGCCGATCACGTGCCACCACACCGAGATCTGCGTGAACAGCGCCACCAGGTGCGAGGAGAAGATGTTCACCAGCGCGTGGATGACCAGGAGGAGCACGAACAACACGAAGACGTGGTGCAGCGATGCCTGGACGCTGGCGGTGGCGAAGTTCACTCCCAGGAAGTGAAGGCCGTAGAAGGACAGGGTCGAGTTCAGGAAGGTGGCCGCCGCGTAGTCCACCGATGCCGTGACCGCCACCAGCCCGATGAGGTTGAACCAGCCGGTGAACCAGCCCCAGCCTGGGCCGCCGAGCTTGGATGACCAGTAGTAGATGCCGCCGGCGGTGGGCATCGCCGAAGCCAGCTCGGCCATGGAGAAGGCCACGAGCAGGATCAAGCAGCTGATCACCGGCCACCCGATCGAGATCGCGATCGGGCCGCCGTTGAGCCAGGCCTGGCCGTAGGTCGTGAAGCAGCCGGCCAGGATCGAGATGATCGAGAAGGAGATCGCGAAGTTGGAGAAGCCGCTCCATCCCCGCTTCAGCTCCTGCTTGTAACCGAGCTTGGCCAGCAACTCCTCGTCGCTGGTGAGCTTCTCGATGACGCTGCTCATCCGGTCCTCCTTCGAGAAATGGTCTGCCGGTCGCTCCTTAGCGTGGCGGCAACATACGCCCGCCGTACCGTCCTCGTCAAGGGCCGCACGGCCATGCCCGCTTCTACGCTCCGGGCAGCAGCCCGGCGAGGACGTGGGAGGTGCCCCGGACGTGCTCGGTCATCTCGCGGGCCGCGGCGGCCTCGTCGTGGCGGCGTACGGCCGACAGCAGGCGGCGATGCTGGTCGTTTGACGAGTTCAGGACCTCGGGTGGGTGGGGGATGTGCGAGATCAGCCCGCTCATCGCCCCCTGGGTCTCGGTCATCGCCGTCACCAGTCGCGTGCTGGCGGTCAGCTCGGCGAGCCCGACGTGGATCTGGATGTCGAGTTGACGGTAGGCGGGGAAATCGTCCAGGGTCTCGTCGATCGCGGTCACCATCTCGTCCAGGGCGTCGAGATCCGCCGGCGCCGCGCGCTCGGCGGCGAGGATGGCGACCCCGACCTCGACTGCGAGCCGCGCATCGCAGACCTCCCGCCACCCGGCCAGGAATTCCGCGGAGGGCGGTTGGGCCGGGGGCTGGGGATCGGCGATGAACGTCCCGCCTCCCCGCCCGCGGGTGGCATGGAGGTGGCCGCTCTGGCCCAGAGCGACGAGCGCCTGGCGCAGCGTCGAGCGGGCGATGCCCAGCCGTGCGCAGAGCTCGCGCTCAGCGGGCAAGCGCGAACCCGGCTGCAGGAGGCCGAGCTTGATCGCCGTGCCCAGCCGATCCACCGTCTCCTCAAAGGCGGTCTGCGAGCGCACCGGCGCGAACACGATGTCCAGGCGACCGGTGGATTCGGGAACCGTCGCAACATCGGCATGCGTGCCAGTCGCTGGACTCACAGCCGCTCGAATCTCACAGCCGCTGTGCACCTCACAGCCGCTCGAACCCCCGGTAGCGCTCCCAGTCGGTGACCGCCGCCTCGAACGCGGCCAGCTCGACATCGGCGGCGTGAACGTAGTGATCGACGACCTCGTCGCCGAATGCGGCCCGGGCGACTTCGCTGGTGGCAAACAGGTCGCGGGCGTCGCGCAGCGTCGTGGGCAGCCGCGGCTTGTCGGTCGCCAGGTAGGCGTTGCCGATGTAGGGATCCTCGAGCGCGAGCGCCTCGGAGACTCCGTGCAGCCCGGCGGCGATGATCGCGCTCAGGGCCATGTAGGGGTTGAGGTCAGAGCCGCCGGCGCGGTTCTCGAAGCGCAGCCCGGGGCCGCGTCCGACCACGCGCAGAGCGCAGGTCCGGTTGTCGTGAGCCCAGGCGATCGTGGTGGGAGCGAACGACCCCTCGGCAAAGCGTTTGTAGGAGTTGATGTTGGGGGCGAGCAGCAGCGTGAACTCGCGCAGGCAGGCCAGCTGGCCGGCGAGGAAGGACTCGAAGACCGCGCGGTCGCGATCGAAGAGCATCCCCTCGGAATCGGCCAGCGAGAAATGGATGTGACACGAGCTGCCCTCGCGCTCGTCGAACTTGGCCATGAAGCTGATCGCCATCCCGTCCTGGGCGGCGATCTCCTTGGCGGCGTTCTTGTAGATCGTGTGGTCGTCGGCGGTGCGCAGGGCATCCGCGTAGCGGAAGTTGATCTCGTGCTGGCCGAGATTGCACTCGCCCTTGGAGTTCTCCACCGCCATGCCGGCCTGCTCCATGGAGTTGCGGATCCGGCGGATCAGCGGCTCGATCCGCGAGGTCCCCAGCAGCGAGTAGTCGATGTTGTAGAGATTGGCGGGATCGAGGTCGCGATAGGCCTTGTGAAACGCCGTCTCGTAGCTGTCGCGAAACACCAGCATCTCGAGCTCGGTGCTGGCGTTGGTGCTCCACCCCCGCTGGTCCAGGCGCTCGAGCTGACCGCGCAGGATCTGGCGGGGCGAGGCTACGACGTCTGAGCCGTCCTCCCAGCCGAGGTCGCACAGGCAGAGCGCGGTGGCCTCCAGCCAGGGCGCCGGGCGCAGCGTCGACAGGTCGGGGCGCATCACGAAGTCGCCGTAGCCGCGCTCCCATGACGACATCGCGTAGCCCTCCACGGTGTTCATCTCGACGTCGACCGCGAGCAGGTAGTTGCAGCCCTCGGCGCCGTGTTCTGCCACCTCTTCGACGAAGTGGCGCGCGGTCAGCCGCTTGCCCTGGAGCCGGCCCTGCATGTCGGTCAAGGCCAGGAGCACGGTGTCGATCTCGCCGGCGTCGACCCGGCCCCGCAACTCGTCCAGGTTCACTTCCCCGCCCTCCGATCACTCCGCACGATTCGAAGGTATAGGAAGCGAGCCTTAAAAACCAGCGCGTTCCAACGGACGTTGGCCGAGCGCTTCTGTAACCCCCACGCGCGCGGCGCGGTCTAACCTCGTAATGGTCAGTCACGGCTCCTTCGGTCTCATGTGGCAACGCAGCATCCTGGCTGCGCTCCTGGTCACCGCCGCGCTGGCGCTGGCGGCGTGTGGCAGCAGCAGTTCGAGCTCGTCCTCGAGCTCCGGCTCCACACCGACGGCACATCTCGCCAAGACGAAATTCGTCCTGCACGCCGGGCTGGCCTTCGGGGCCTTCCATCGCTACATCTACAAGCCCTACCGCGAGGGGAAGTTCTCTGGCGGATTGCTCCACCACAAGCTGGCCACGGTCAAGGCGGCGCTGGCTGGCGCCTTTGCCTACCACGAGGTCAAGCTCGCGCTCATCGACGCCAGATCGAGCCGAGTGCTCTCCAAGGCGCTCGCCCCTCTGCTGGCCCTGCAGGCCAAGCTCGGCACCCTGACGGGCGATTTCAAGCACGGCGACGTCGACGCCTCGGCGATCCAGTCGGCCAATGGCGCCGCTGGCCAGACCGGAAGTGCCAGCGGGCGCGCCGGTCAACCCGTCACCGATCAACCGACTCCGAGTTTCTGAGGCGCGGCCTCCGAGCTGTGACTGGCCCCATTCCCACATCGTCGTAACAACCACGTGGCCTCGGCCACGCCGATTCCAGGTAGGAGGAACCGATGCAGATTCCCAAGGACCAGATCATCTCCATGATCGAGAGCCGCGCCGGCGGCGACCAGGCCCAGCAGGCCCAGCAGCAGCTTCCTGACCAGGTCGATCACGAGCAGCACGCCGACCTGCTCCAGAAGTTCGGGGTCGATCCCCAGGAGCTGATGCAGAAGTTCGGCGGTGGCCAGGGCGGTCAGCAGCCGCAGCAGTAGGGGGCCGCCGCCCCCACCCGCCCCCCATCCGCCCCCACCCGCCCCGGCGCCCTGCGCCGTCAGCCAGGTACCAGCGCAGCGCTGTTAGCGCTAACGTGACGGCCGGCGGCGCAGAGCTGGGAGCATCGAGAGGAGCTGCTGATCGTGGTGGAGAGGGACGACGAACCAACCGCCGCCTCGCGGCGACCGGTCATGTCGGACGTGGGCCGCCTCGCCGGGGTGTCGCATCAGACGGTCTCCCGTGTCCTGAACGGCAGCCGCCACGTTAGCCCGCGCACGCGTGAGCGGGTGCTCGCGGCGATGCGCGATCTCGATTACCGCCCCAACTCGATCGCCCGCGCTCTGGTCACCGGCCGGACGCGCACGCTGGGCGTGGTCAGCACCGACACGACCCTCTACGGCCCGGCCTCGACGCTGTTTGGAATCGAGCGGGCCGCTCACGAGGCCGGCTACTTCATCATCATCGCCAGTCAGCGGGCCTTGGACCGCTCCTCGGTTGCCGAGGCGATCGACCGGCTGCGCGTTCAGGGAGTCGACGGCATTCTCGTGATCGTCGCCGAGAAGGAATCCGCCGAGGCGCTGCTCGGGGCCCCGCCCGGCGTTCCGCTGGTCGCGGTCGAGGGCGGCCCGGAGCGCGGGATTCCCGTGGTTGCGGTCGATCAGCGCAAGGGCGCGGAGCTGGCGACCTCCCACCTGCTCGAGCTCGGCCATCCGACGGTCCATCACATCACCGGGCCGCTCGGGTGGATCGAGGCGGTCGACCGTCTGGAGAGCTGGAGGGCGACGCTGGCCAGTGCCGGCGTTCCCATACCGGAGCCGCTTGTCGGCGACTGGAGTGCTCGCGCCGGCTATCACCTGGGGCGCCGGCTCGCGCGCGACGCGTCGGTGTCGGCGGTGTTCGTGGCCAACGACCAGATGGCGCTCGGTCTGCTGCGCTCGATGCACGAGGCCGGGCGTCGTGTTCCCGAGGACGTCAGCGTCGTCGGTTTCGACGACATCCCCGAGGCTGCCTACCTGTTCCCACCGCTCACCACCGTGCGTCAGGACTTCGGGGAGGTGGGAAGCCGAAGCCTGCGGGTCCTGGTGCGCGCGATCGAGGCCGTTCTGGACGGATCGGACGCCCCCCGCGGCTCTCTCGTCGCCCCCGAGCTGGTGGTGCGCGCCAGCACCAACCGAGTTGACGATCAGGGGATGTGACCGTTAACATGCCCGCCCCATCAGCGGAGGGGAGAAGCAGACCGTCTTAAGGACGTCAGTCTCATGGCGTGGATCCACACGTGGGCGACGCAGTGCACGCCCGCGGCGCGCGGCAGGGACTGGGGCGGCCGCCAAGTTCAGCGTCGGTAACTCAATTGGACGACCAACCTGCGGTCTGAGACGATTGCGCCGCGGAGAGGCTCGCGAGGAGAGAGGAGAGCAGCATGCCCGATGAAGACCTCGTCTATGACGCCGTAGAGCGTCTCGAGTGGGACGAACGTAAGGAGGACGACACCCCGGGGTCCCGGTTGCGCAGCCTCACCCGCCGAACCGCCCTTACCGGGGGTGCGGCTGGAATCGCTGCGTTGATGCTCGAAGCGTGTGGCGGCTCGAGCTCGAGCTCGAGCGCCTCGGCGTCATCGGGCGGTGGGAGTGCCGCGTCGAGCATCTTCGGCTTCGGCAAGAAGCTGAAGTTCACGCTCGTCAATCACGTGACCACCAATCCGTTCTTCACCCCGACACAGAACGGCGCGGCGGACGCCTGCAAGCTGCTCGGTTGCAGCTACCAGTGGACGGGTTCGGAGAACAGCAACGTGGGCGAGATGGTCAACGCCTTCAACAGCGCCGTCGCCGGCGGCGCCAACGGCATCGGCGTCTCCCTGGTCTGCCTCTCGGCATTCAACTCGCCGGTCGCCAAGGCGCTCGCCGCAAAGATTCCCGTGGTTTCCTACAACGCCGACGCGCCGAGTAACCCCCGCCTGGCCTACATCGGTCAGGATCTGTACGTCTCCGGTCAGGAGATGGGTGCGCGGATCGCCAAGCTGGTCCCATCGGGTGACGTGGCACTGTTCATCGCC
>JBAPXO010000654.1:0-1912 GCA_049284255.1 Solirubrobacteraceae bacterium
CGTCTACGTGGCGATCGCGGGAATGCTCTACTGGGTCGGCGGCCGCGAATACAGCCGCGCGCGGCGAGACCCGCTGCGCACCCTCTCGTTCGTCGGCGGGCTGGTGACGATCGTGATCGCGCTCGAATCGCCGCTGGATGGCTACGCCGACCAGCTGTTCTGGGTCCACATGATCCAGCATGTGCTGCTGCTCACGGTGGCGCCCCCGTTGATCCTGCTTGGCCGCCCGTGGCCTCGGATGTGGCTCGGCCTGGCACCGCGAACCCGCACGCGGATCGGCCGCTCGCTGGCGCGCTCAGGCTGGACTGCGCCGCTGCGAGCGCTGGCACGACCCTGGCCGGCCTGGCTGCTCTTCAACGTGACGTTCGTGGCCTGGCACATTCCCGGCGCCTACAACCTGACGTTGAGCTCGCCGGCTGTGCACGACGCCGAACACGCCATGTTCTTCTTCACCGGGCTGCTCTTTTGGGCGCGCGTGATCGATCCCGGACCGTTGCGCCCGCGGCTGGTCTGGCCCGTCCGGATCGCCTACGTGGTCAGCGCGATGGTCGTGGGCTGGATCCTGGCCATCACGCTCGTCCTCGCACCCGAGCCGCTCTACTCGCACTACGCGCTGCTCACCCACCGCCCCGGGGGCATCACGGCGCTCGAGGATCAGCAGCTGGCGGGTGGCGTGATGTGGGTCCTGGGCTCGGTCAGCTACACGGTCGCGATGCTATTGGGCGTCTACCGCTGGCTCGATCCCAATGCCGGAAGTCACCCCTCCAGCGCTCATCGTCCGGCGCTGACGGCCTGAGGAGGCTCCAGAACCGTGCCGATCCCATTCGCAGACAACTTCCTCGCCGGCTCGCTGCTCACGATCCTGCTCCCGCTCGGGCTCTTGATCGCGATCGCCATCTGGTACGTGGTCACCGTCAAGCGCGTGCCCGAGGACACGCCCGCTTCCTCGGCAACGCTGCCGCCGCCAGAGGTTGTCGCCGCCTCTGACGCCGTCGATGAGGTGACGCCCGCCGGACCGCCGCCCGGCGACCTCTGATGTCAGCGGCCGACGTGCGGCCCGCCGGACCGAGGCGTCGGCTATCGGCCCGGATGATCGTGGCCGTGCTGGGTCTCGCCCTTGTGCTCGGCGTCGGCGCCGGAATCGGCGTGCACGCCCTGTCCTCCAACGCCGCCCCCAGCGCGCCAGCCGCATCGCCCAGCCTCGGACTCGAAGGGGAGGCGACCTGGGCCGCGGGCGCGCACCCTGCTCCCCCGATCACCACGCTGCGCGATCAGACCGGACACCGCTTCAGTCTCGGCTCCCTGCACGGGCGCACGGTGGCGATCGAGTTCTTCGACTCTCATTGCAAGCAGGAGTGCCCGCTGGCGGGGCGCGCGCTGGCGGCTGCCGACCTCGAGCTGCCTCGGGCTCAGCGTCCGGTCCTCGTCGTCGTCAGCGTCAACCCGCTTGACACCCCGGCGAGCACCCGCGCCGCAGTCAGAGCCTGGGGGCTGGCCGGGGTGGAATCGTGGCACTGGCTGATGGGTACGCACGCCCAGCTGGCACGCGTCTGGAGCGCGTATCACATCTTCGTGCACCCCGAAGCCGGAGACATCTCCCACACCGAGGCTCTGTACCTGCTCGATCGGCGCGGCGACGAGCGCTCGGCGTACCTGTACCCCTACCTGCCCGGGCGCGTCGCCCACGACATGGGCCGGCTCGCCGCCACGCGCACGGGCCCCGCACCGGATCATGCCTGAGGTCGCGGAGGCCTTGCCCGTCGCGGAGGCACTGCCGGTCGCCGCGGGCTCGACGCCGGCGATCCGGCCCGCCTCGTGGTCGGTCGTGCACGACTATGTGACGCTCACCAAGCCCAGGATCATGTCCCTGCTGGTGCTGACCGCCGTGTGCGCCATGGTCCCCGCCGCCGGG
>JBAPXO010000655.1:0-15367 GCA_049284255.1 Solirubrobacteraceae bacterium
CAATCTGGACGCCGGAGAAGCTCGAGCCCTGGCCCGGGGCGAGCCCGAGGCATCCGACGATGGCGACGAGCAGGTGCTGGCGGCCGGGCGGGCGCTGGTCAAGCTGTCAGGCGGTCGCTCGTGAGCGCCGACATCCGGCGGCTGCGGGAGCTCGTGGGCGAGCAGATCGAGGGCGTCGTCGTCGGCCAGCGCGAAGTGGTCGATCAGCTCCTGACCGCGCTCGTGCTCGGTGGGCACGTGCTGCTCGAAGGCGTTCCCGGAGTGGCCAAGAGCTTGCTGGCGAGCGCCTTCTCGCAAACCATCGACGGGCGGTTCGCCCGGGTCCAGTTCACCCCCGACATGCTCCCCTCCGACCTGACGGGCACGATGACCCTGCGTGCCGGCGAGCTGGCCTTCCGTCCCGGCCCGGTGTTCGTCAACGTGCTCCTCGCCGACGAGATCAACCGCACTCCCCCCAAGACTCAGGCTGCACTGCTGGAGGCCATGCAGGAGGGTCAGGTGTCGGTGGAGGGTGAGCCGCATCCCCTGCCCGACCCCTTCCTGGTCATCGCCACCCAGAACCCGATCGAATATGAGGGCACCTATCCCCTCCCCGAGGCCCAGCTCGATCGCTTCCTGCTGCGAGCCGTCGTCGGATATCCCGACGAAGCCCAGGAGGTCGCGGTGCTCGCCCTTCCGCGCCGGGGGGTCGCCTCTCCAGCGCTCGACGGGGTCGGGGTGGTGCTCGACGCCCAGGCGCTGGGCGAGGCGCGTCGTGACGTGGATGCCACGACGGTGTCCGACGAGGTGGCCAGCTACGTGGTCGCCGTCGCGCGCGCCACGCGGACGCTTCCGAGCATCTCCGTGGGCGCCAGCCCACGCGCGGCCGTCCACCTGCTCGCCGTGTCCAAGGTGCGAGCCCGGCTCGCGGGTCGTGAGTTCGTCACGCCTGATGACGTGGCCGCGGCCGCCCCCGCCGTGCTCGCACATCGGCTGGTGCTCAGCCCGGAGGCCGAGCTCGAGCGCTTCGGGGCGGCGCAGGCGGTCGCCAGCTCACTCTCCTCGGTGCCGGTCCCGCGGTGAGCGCGTGAGCCCCACCCCGCGCGCGGCGCTGGTCCTGGGGGCGATCGCGGTCGCGGCGCTCATCGCCCCGCTCGGCCTCGTGGCCCTGGCGGCACTCGCGCTGGTCGTCTGTATGGCGGTCGACGCCTGGTCGGTGCGCCAGGTTCCGGTGGTCAGCCGGAGCCTGGCCCCCGTCCTCTCGCGAGGGGTGCCCGTGGAATTGCGCATCGGGACGCAGGTGCCGGCTGCGCGGACCCTGCGCATCCGCCAGCCCGCTCCGCCCGAGCTCGTCCTCGCGCCGGCCGAGGGCGACGAAGAGCTCGACGGCCAGCTCGTCGCCCGAGTCCGCGGTCGCCACGTGCTGCCGGCGCTGGGGACGCGGGCCGAGGGCCGGCTCGGTCTGGGTGCCTGGTATCACCGGGCGGGAGGCGAGCTCGAAACCCGCGTGTATCCCGACCTCGTGTCGGCTCGGCGCCTCGCGCTGGCCGCGCGCGAAGGCCGCCTGCTGGATCCCAGTCGTCGCGCCCGCGGCCCGATTGGTCTGGGCACCGAGTTTGAGTCGGTCCGCGAATGGGCGCCCGATGACGACGTACGTCACGTCAACTGGCCGGCGACGCAGCGCATGGCGCGGCCGATGACCAACCAGTACCGGCTCGAGCAGGCCCGGGACGTCGTGTTCCTGATTGACACGGGCCGCCTGATGGCGACCCCGCTCGGTGATCGTACGCGCCTGGACGCGGCGCTGGATGCCGTGGCCGCGGTCGCCCTGGCCGCCGACGAGCTCGGCGATCACTGCGGAGCCGTGGCCTTCGACTCGGGGATCCGAGCTCAGCTGCGGCCACGGCGCTGGGGCGGGCGTGACATCGTCCAGTCGCTGTTCGATCTCCAGCCACGGGCTGTCGACAGCGACTACGAGCAGGCCTTCCGGCGGGTCGCCGGGGGCAAGCGAGCGCTCGTACTGGTGTGTAGCGACCTCTTCGACGAGGCGGCGGCACGGGCGATGATCGAGGCCGCACCCGTGCTCGCGCGCCGTCACGCGATGGTGATCGCGACGGTCACCGATCCCGACATCGACCGGCTGGTCACCGCCGAGCCCACCGCGCCGGCCGATGTCTATGCCGCCGCGGCGGCGCTTGATCTGCTCGACTCCCGCGCTCGCGCCGCCGCCCGGCTGCGCCACGCCGGTGCCCAGGTCGTGGAGGCCTTCCCCGACGCGCTCGCGGCGGCATGCGTGCGCGCCTATCTGACCGCCAAGGCGACCTCGCGGCTGTGAGCGGGGCCGGCGCGCGTCGTGTGACGTCCCAGCCATATGACCCCCGCCCAGTAGGGCGCAGCCAGCCCCACCCCAACCGCGATCGCCGCGGCCAGCGGAAGGTGATGGGGGGTCACGAACCCTTCCGTGAGCCCGGCGAGCACCAGCCACGGCGCGGTGCAGAGGACGATGATGACCGCACGCGGCGCCTCGGCGGCCAGAGCCTCCCCACGCGGCCTCGGCCCGGGCTCGACCAGCGCCCATCCCATCCGCATCCCGGCGGCAGCGCTGACCGCGATGCACGAGAGCTCGAGCACGCCGTGGGGCGCGATCAGCTCGACGGCGTCGATCGCATGCCCGGTGCCGGCCGCGATCCCGACCACGGCACCGAGGATCAGCCCGTTGTAGGCCAGCAGGAAGGCCGGCAGGATCCCGAAGACGATCCCGGCGGCGAACGACAGGAAGGTGACTCCGATGTTGTTGGTGAAGATCGAGACCGAGAGCGCGGCGGACTGGCTGGCGCCCAGCCCGATGGCGTGTTGCGGGCCGCTGCCGCCTCCCGCCAGCGATCCGGGAACCACCCCCGCGGCGGCCGCCGGATCATGCAGTCCCCATACCGTCGCCAGCGCCGCCGATCCGAGCAGCAGCACCCAGGCCAGGACCACGATCCTCCAGCGATCGCGAACGTCGCGCCAGTAACCCGCGATGAGATAGGAGCGTCCGGAGCCGCGCTTGCCCGAGGTGGCGTACAGCGTGGCGCGCGCCCGTCCGACCACCTGCTCGAGCCTCCGCACGGACGGGTCTGCGCCGAACTCGCGGCGCGCCCGCGCCAGATCGGCGACCGCGCTGCGGTACAGCGCTCCCAGGCGCCGAACCCCGTCGGGACCAAGGCGCTCCGGCCGCCCGCGGGCGCGGCGAACGAGCTCGTCGAGCTCGTTCCACTCCGGTTGGCGCGCGCGTAGGAAAGGCTCTAGGTTCACCGCCGTGGAGTATGAGGACAGGATCGCCATCCCGACGCCCGAGGGGATCGAGCTCGATTACACGCTCGCCGGCGTCGGCTCACGGTTCATCGCAGAGCTAGTTGACGTGTCCCTGCGGCTGGTCGTGCTCGCGGTCTTGGTCGGCGTTCTGGCTGCGATCGGCGCCGGGACATGGGGGCTGGTGGTCCTCGCGCTCGCGGCGTTCGCGGCGTGGTTTGTCTACGACGTCGTCTTCGAGGTGTGGGGTGCGGGACGCACGCCGGGCAAGCGCTGGAGCGGCCTTCGAGTCGTGACCACCGCGGGCGGGCCGGTCAGCCTCGGCGCCAGCGCGGTTCGCACCCTGCTGCGCCTGATCGACGTGTGGCTGACGCTCGGCGTCGTCGGTACGGTTTCCATCATCTCAACGCGACGCAACCAGCGGGTGGGTGACCTCGCCGCGACGACGATCGTGATCCGCGAGCGCCAGTCACCGGCCAAGCGGTCAGAGCACGCACGGGGCGCCGGCCGCGGCGATGATGAAGCCGTACGCGGGCTGCCGGCGCCGAGCCGCTATGTGACCGAGACGGCGGCCGGGCTCGACGTCACCGGCGTCAGCGCCGGCGAGGTGGCGGCGATCCGCGACTTCCTCACGCGCCGGCGCTCGCTCAGCGAAGCCAGTCGCGAGCGGGTGGCCCAGGCGCTGGCCGACCGGCTCGGTCCCAAGGTGGGAGGTTTGCCGCCGGGTGGCCTGCAGTCCGAGTTCCTGCTCGAGGCGATCGCGGCCGCCAAGGACGGCGCGGGGACCGCGGAGGACTGATGGCCCCCGCCGACTCCCACACCATGGTCCCTCCCCCGGGCTCGAGATCGGGCTCCGCGCCCCGCCGGCCGGTGCCGCCGTTCACGGCCGAGCACGAGCGCCTGCGCACCGAGATGCGCGAGTTCGTGCGCACGCGCCTGCGTCCACATGCCGAGGAGTGGGAGCAGGCGGGATGGTTTGACAACGAGGCCTTCCGGTGGCTGGCCGACGCCGGGTACCTGGGCCTCAAGTTCCCACGCCGGTACGGCGGCGGTGATGACGTGCTCGCGGCCGCGGTGCTCGTCGAGGAGCTCGCCCGCTGCGGATCCGGGGGCACGGCCGCTGGCCTGGGAGCCCACGTCGGCATCGCGCTGCCACCGATCCTGACCTTCGGGACCGAGGCCCAGCGCGAGCGCTACCTGGTCCCCGGCCTACGAGGAGAAACGATCGCCGCCCTGGCCATCACCGAGCCCGGCGCGGGCTCCGACGTGGCGTCGATCAACACCTACGCCCGGCCCGTCGACGGGGGCTATCTGGTCACCGGATCCAAGACCTTCATCACCGGCGGCGTCCGCGCCGACGTGCTCGTCACCGCGGTCAAGACCAAGCCCGAGGGAGGGCACCATGGGATCTCGTTTCTGATCATCGAGCGCGGACCAGGAGTGACCTCGTCCTCACTGCGCAAGCTCGGGTGGCACGCCTCCGATACCGCCGAGATCGGCCTGGACGACGTCTTCGTCCCCGCGGAGAACCTGCTCGGGACAGAACATCAGGGATTTGCGCTGATCATGGCCAACTTCCAGTGGGAGCGACTCCTGATGTCGCTGGGCGCCGTGGGAGCGATGCAGGCCTGCTTTGACCAGACGCTCGAGTTCGCGCGCCATTCACCGTGGTCCCGCGGACAGGCGAGCCGGCATCGACTGGCCGAGGTGGCGCTCGAGCTCGAGGCCGGCCGGTGCGTGACCTACGCCGCCCTGCGCCGCCACCTCCTTGGCCAGGACGCCGTCCGCGAGGTCACGATCGCCAAACTGCGCACCCAGCGCGCCGCCGTGGACGCGATCGACGCCTGCCTGCAGATCCACGGGCTCGACGCGCCCCCGGAGCTCGAGCGGGCGCTGCGCGACGCCCGGCTGGGTCCGATCGGCGGCGGCACCGACGAGATCATGAAGGAGATCCTCGGGCGCTCATTGGGCCTCTGACCCGGCGGCTGGGCGCCGGTCATGGTCTACGCTCGCGAACATGGAGTCGATGCGCGGGCAGCTGCTGATCGCGGGGCCGGGGCTTGTGGATCCGAATTTCTGGCGTACGGTCGTCCTGATCGTCGAGCATTCCGAGGAGGGCGCGCTCGGGCTGGTCCTCAACCGTCCCTCCGAGACGACCGTCGGCGAGGCGGTCTCCGAGCTCGAGGAGCTCCTCGAGCTCGACGATCCGCTGTACATCGGCGGCCCGGTTCAGCCCTCGGCGCTGATCGTGCTGGCCGAGTTCGAGGATGCGACCGACGCCGCCCTGCTCGCCTTCGACGACGTCGGCGTGCTCGCGGGAGGCTTCCAGGAGGAGGAGGTCGCCGGTCTCCGCGCGGGCCGGGCATTCGTCGGGCACGCCGGTTGGAGCTCCGGTCAACTGGACGCCGAACTCGAGCGCGGGGACTGGATCCTGGAGCCGGCCCAGCGCGAGGATGCCTTCACGACCGAACCGCAGGAGCTCTGGGAGACCGTCTTGACGCGCAAGGGCGGCAGCTACGCCCTGGTGGCACGGATGCCGCCGGACCCCTCCGTCAACTAGGAGGTTCCGGTGGCCCACGACCACGGTCACGCCCACGCTCACGGCCCCTCACGGGAGACCGAGAGCCGCGCGCTCAAAGCGGCGCTGGTGCTGATCGTGGTCTACATGGTGGCCGAGGTCACCGCGGCAGTCCTGGCGTCATCGCTGGCCCTGCTCTCAGACGCGGCGCACATGCTCACCGACGCCGTCGCGCTCGCGATGGCTCTCGCCGCGGCGCGGCTTGCCCAGCGGCCGGCCGGCGGGTCGATGACCTACGGGCTGGGCCGGGCGGAGATCCTCTCGGCTCAGGCCAACGGGGTAACGCTGCTCGTGCTCGGGGTGCTGATCGTGGTCGACGCCATCGAGCGACTGGTCTCGCCGCCGTCGGTCCACGGAGCCACGGTGCTCGTGGTCGCGCTCGTCGGGATCGTCGTCAACCTCGTCGCCGCGCGAATCCTCGCCGCGGGCTCGCCCGCGGGCGGGCGCAGCCTCAACGTCGAGGGCTCGTTCCGCCACATCGTCACCGACCTGTACGGCTTCATCGCGACCGCGGTCGCGGCGGTCGTGATCATCGTGACGGGGTTTGACCGCGCCGACCCGATCGCCTCGCTGATCATCGCCGGGCTGCTCCTCCACGCCGCCTACGGACTGCTGAAGGCCTCCGGCCGGGTGTTCATGGAGGCCGCTCCGGCGGGTCTTGATCCTCAGGAGATCGGCCGCGTGCTCGCCTCCGTCCCCGGCGTCGTCGAGGTCCACGACCTCCATGTCTGGGAGGTGACCTCGGGGTTCCCCGCGCTGTCGGCCCACATCGTGGTCCGAGCCGGCGACGACTGCCACGAGCTCAGAAGAGTCCTCCAGGGCATCGTCCACGACCGGTTCGGCGTCGACCACACCACGCTCCAGGTCGATCACGAGGCGGCCCCTCAGGCGCCGCTGCAGATCGAAGTGCCCGGCCAGCAGTAGACTCGCCGCCGGTATGAGGGTGGTCAAGCCTGGCCCCGATCGTGACGTCCCGCGTGGTGTCGTCGGCGGCGCCGAGATCTCGCAGGCCACGGCCGGCGCCACCAACATCTATATGGGCCGCTTCCGAGTCCCACCGGCGGCCCAATCGCGGCCCCACTACCACGAGGGGTGCGAGAGCGCCGTGTACATGCTCTCGGGGCACCTGCGGGTGAGGTGGGGTGATCGCCTGCAGGAGGAGCTCGAGCTCGAGCCGGGCGACATGGTCTACGTGCCCCCGCGGGAGACCCACGTCCTGCAGAACGTCTCGGACACCGAGCCGGCCGACTACGTGGTGGCGCGCGACTCCCCGCTGGAGGACGCCGTCGTCGTCCCTTGGGCCGAGGACGAGGCTTGAACCACCGGACGGGAACGCTGCCGGGCGCCGGCGGGCGGCGGATCTTCTGGCAGTCGTGGACGCCCGCCGCCGGCGTCCGCGCGGTCGTGGTGATCGTTCACGGTGCCGGCGAGCACTCCGGCCGCTACGAGCAGGTCGCCGGCCGCCTGACTCAAGAGGGCTACGCCGGGTTCGCGCTCGACCATCGCGGGCACGGACGCTCCGACGGACCGCGGGCGCTCATCGACCGCATGTCCGCGGCGGTCGCCGATCTGGACTCGCTGATCGACCTCGCGGGCGCCGAGCACCCGGACGCGCCGGTGTTCGTGCTCGGGCACAGCATGGGCGGGACGATCGCCGTGCAGTACGCGCTTTCCCACCAGGACCGGATGGCCGGGCTGATCCTCTCGGGGCCACTGGCGGAGATCGACGCGCCCGCGGCGATGCGGGCGGCCGGGCGCGCCCTCTCGGTGCTCGCGCCCCGGCTGCCGCTGATCGGCGTCGACCCCGGGCTGGTCAGTCGCGATCCCGAGGTCGTCGCCGCCTACCGCTCAGACCCCCTCGTGCACCACGGGAAACTGCCCGCGCGCACCGTGGCCGAGCTGACGGCGGCGATCGACGCCTTCCCCGCGCGCGCACCGGAGATCATCGTGCCCACGCTGATCGTGTACGGCACCGCCGACCGGCTGTGCCCGCCGTCCGGGAGCGTGATGCTCGGCGAGCGGATCGGGGCCGACGACCTGACGTTGCGGTCCTACGACGGCCTTTACCACGAGGTCCTCAACGAGCCCGAGCGCGAGCGGGTCCTCGACGATGTCTGCGCGTGGCTGGGCCAGCGGGTCACGACGACCGAAACGCCGGGGCCGACCTCCCGTACGGCTTGACGTCTTGCCCCGGAAACCTTGCGACGGTCGCGATTTTGGACGCTACGCGTCCCTTATCGAGCACGCCGGCGCGGGACGCTAGGCCACGGCGTGCTGACGGGCCGCGCGTAGGGCGCCCCGGTGTCCGAGCCGCTCGAGCTCGGCGTGCAGCTCCCGGATCCGCCCGAGGATGAAGTCGGCGACCTCCTGCTGCTGCTCGCGTGAGGAGTCGGCGACGACGTCCCAGCGAACGGGGTCGCCGTAGCTGACGGTCACCCGCGGGAACTGCCCGCGCTTCCAGTTGCGGACCTGGTGGGAGCCGAGGATCCCCACCGGCACCACGGGTGCGCCTGACTCCAGCGCCAGCCGACCGATCCCCGCCTTGGCCTCATCGGCGACCTTGCCGGTCCGCGAGCGCCCGCCCTCGCAGTACATGCCGATCGCCCCGCCGCGCTCGAGGATCTTGTAGGCGCTGATGAACGCCTCCTCGTCGTGGCTGCCTCGCCGCACCGGGAACACCCCACCGTGGCTGAAGATCCATTGCGGCGGACCGGACCCGAACAGCTGCGACTTGGCCATGAACTGAATCCGGCGGCGGACGAACGCCCCCGCGAAGAAGTGGTCCATGAACGAGGCGTGATTGGGGGCGAGGATCAGCGGCCCAAGCGGGACCTTCTCGGAGCCGATCGACCGCGCCCGAAAGGTGATCGTGGCGTGCAGCACCGTGAGTACGCGCACGATCTCGTAGACCTTGGCTTCGGGCTCGCCCGCGCGCACACGGGCGTGGTACTGGTCGAAGTGCTCCTTGGGGCGCTCGTCGCGGTAGCGCTGGGGCTTTATCTCGACGTCGGGCATGACCTGCCGACCATACCCCGCCCGAGCGCGGGCGTTGCGCCGATCATCCGTTGAGAGGCAGCACGAGCGCGGGCTTTTCAATCGTGTGATCGGGGTTGGTCGAGATGACGCCGGTGCCGATCGCGAAGAACTCGATCACGTGTGATCCCCAGCCGTGACTGCGCTCGATGATCCGCGCTCCCACTATGCCCTCGGCCTGGAGCTGGTCGGCCTCGGTCTGCATCCGCTCCATGGCCAGCTCGCGGGCCTCGTACAGCGCCTGGGTGAAGTTGGGCATCTCGATGTTTCTCCCCACCTGCTTGAGCGAGGCGAGCATCCCCTGGCGGGCGACGTGGTAGACGCAGTTGCCGATCACCAACCCGACGGGGCGGTATCCGGCGCGCAGCAGCTTGGAGAAGTCCTGGCCGCTCATGTCCGACGTGAACGGCCGCCCGTTGGGCGCGCGGTGAAGCTCACCTTCTCGATGCCTCACCGCCGTGCCGACGGCGATGAACTCCGCGAGGTCGGCGCCCCACTCGTACCGTCCGATGTCAAGGCGGACCCCGACCACGCCGTCGGCTCCGAGCTGGTCGGCCTCCTCCTCCATGCGGGTCATGGCGAGCTCGCGGGCGTGGTACATGGCCTGGGTGAGCACGCCCATCTCCTGGCTCTGATTCCACATCGCCTGCTGGTAGCCGATGTGGTAGATCGAGCTGCCGAGCACCAGGCCCAGCGGCTCAAACCCCGCCTCCTTGACGAGCAGGAACTCGTCTACGGACAGGTCAGAAGTGAAGAATCCGCGCTCCACCTCCTGCTTCATCCGCTGGATGCGCTCGAGCCCCGACGCCGGGATACCCGCCACCGAGCCCGACTCGTAGGCCGCGGCCTGGGGAGCGTCGGACGGGGCGGCACTCTCCGCGGGCGGCTGTTGGGAGTCGTCGTCGTCTCGCCTGCTGAAAAGGGGCACGCTGTCTCCTATCCGTTGAGCAGGCGCTCGAGCGCCTGTCGGGTTGTCTGGCTGCGCTGAGCCTGGACGGCGAGTGCCTCCCCGAGGGCGTGCAGCCACGCGTCGGTGTCGAGTTCCTCGCGCTTGAGCACGATCCCCCCCGAGAGTCGTGAGCACCGCGTCTGGATGGCGCCCCCGGCGACCTGCAGCTCCAGTCGCTGGTCGCCGGCGTCGAGCGCGATCCGCTGCACCCGTTTGGGTCCGAACATCCCGTCGCGCCGGCGAGTCACCGCGACCGCGCCGGGAACCGCCTCCTCAAGCTTTACCGCCAGCGCCTCCACGAATGCCGAGAGATCGCTGGTGTCAGCACGCAGGGAAGCCGCCAGCAGGTCGATGTCAAGCCCGGCTCGTGCCTCGTCGCCAGCCTCCATGATCGTGGCCCTCAGCCTACTCGTCGCAACGCCCGACCTCTATCCTCCGGCCTTCCCGGCCCCACAGGAGGATCCCGAGTTGCCCGACGTCGAAGCTCACATCACCGGCACCGTGTGGAAGATCGAGGTCGAGGTGGGGGACGCCGTGCAAGAGGGCGACGCGGTCGTGATCCTCGAGTCGATGAAGATGGAGATGCCCGTCGAAGCCGAGGATCCGGGCGTCGTAACCGAGATCCGCTGCTCGGAGGGTCAATCCGTATCCGAGGGCGACACGCTCGTTGTCCTCGACTGAGTCCGAGCCGGCGACCGGCGGCCCGGGGCGGCTGCTGGTTGACGAGCCCGCGCCCCAGGTGGCGCGGCTGACCATCTCCAACCCGGGCAAGCGGGGCGCGCTGGATCAGGCGATCCTCGACAGCTTCGCGACCACGCTGCCGGAGCTGGACGCCCGTTGCGTGATCATCACCGGCGAGGGCGAGACCTTCTCGGCCGGCTACGACATCGGTGACCTGCCGGAGAGCGTGTTCGCCGACGAGGCCGAGAAGCTCGTCGCCCACCCGTTCGCGGCCGCGATCGATGCCGTCGAGGCCTACCCGTACCCGACCGTCGCTGCGCTGAACGGCCACGCCATCGGCGGCGGCCTGGAGCTGGCGCTGTCATGCGATCTGCGTGTGGCCGCCGAGCCGATCAAGCTCGGGATGCCGCCGGCCAAGCTCGGGCTGGTCTACTCCCACACCGGGATCCGCAAGTTCATCGACACGATCGGAGCCCCGCGCACGCGCGAGCTGTTCCTGGTGGGGGGCCGGATCGACGCCCCGACCGCCCACGCCTGGGGCCTGGTCAACCGGATCGCCTCCGTGCAGGAGCTCCCCGACTCGGCGCTCTCGCTCGCCCGAGAGCTCGCCGGGAACGCACCCCTGGCCCAGCTCGGCAACAAGCGCGTGATCCGTGCTGTCCTCGACGGTCGGGCCACGCTCGATCCCGCGGTTGAGCGCGAGCTCCTGGCGCTCCGTCACGCCTGCTTCTCATCCGAGGACTTCCGCGAGGGCGTGCTCGCCTTCGCCCAGAAGCGAGCGCCGGAGTGGAAGGGCCGCTGATGGCGAGCCGGCGCTCGGGTGACGCAGGTGCTCAGGTGCCGGAGGCGCTCGGGACTCGCTTGCGCCCCCACTCCGCCTTATGCGCGCGCTTGGTCGCCTGGTAATCGATCAGACCCTGCGGCGAGTCGACGTCGCCGAGCGTCGGATGCCAGGGCACGAGCTCGGCCGCGGCGGCGACGCCGTACTGCTTGGCGAGGACCGCGCCCAGCGACTTGATCTTCATCTCGCCGAAGCCTGGGAGGTCGGCCAGGTTGGCGCGCAGCTCGTCGGCGTCCCGTGCCTCGCTCCACACCCGCGAGGCGTCCCCGTCGTACTCGTCGCAGACGTAAACCGCGAGGTCGTGGACGCGCTTGGCCATCGATCCGGGAAAACGATGGATCGCCGGGCGCTCGCGAAAGACGGGTTCGAGGTCGGCTGCGGCCACCGTGCGGGCGTCGATCGAGCCCAGACGCTCGAGCAGCGCCTGGGGACCGGCGAACGCCTTCTGGACCGAGACCTGCTGATCGAGCGCGAAGCCGATCAGCAGCGCCATCGGATCCTTGGCGATCAACGCGTTGGCCTCATCTGAGTCTGTGAAGTAGAGCCGGTCGGGCACCGTCGCGCGATCATAGCCCCGCCGTATGAACGCGTCCGGGCCGGGGTTTAGGTTGATCTACCGATGCCGCCCCTGATAACGGACCTGGCGAGGCCGTAGATGCTTGAGCTCGAGGCGCGGCTGACAGAGCTTCGCTCCCTCGGGCTTCACCGACGCACGCGGCTGGTCAGTGGTCCCCAGGGACCGCACGTGCTTCTCGATGGGCGGCCCGTCCTGCAGCTGTGCTCGAGCAACTACCTCGGACTCGCCGATCATCCCCGCGTCCGCGCGGCGGCCGCCGATGCGGCCACGCGCTGGGGCGTGGGGGCGGGGGCTTCCCGTCTGGCCAGCGGCACGATGACCGTTCATCGCCGGCTCGAGGAGCGCCTCTCCCGGTTTCTGGGACACGACAGCGCTTTGCTGTTCGGCTCCGGGTATCTGGCGGCCGCCGGCACCATTCCGGCGCTGGCCCGCTCCGGTGACGTCGTCTTCTCAGACGAGCTAAACCGCGCGGCGCTGGTCGACGGCTGCCGGCTCTCGGGCGCCGAGGTGTTCGTCTATGACCACGGCGATGTCGAGCACCTGGCCTGGGGCATCTCCCAAGCCGAAGGGCGCGGGGCGCTGATCGTCACCGAGGGACTGTTCGCGCTGACCGGGGGCATCGCTCCCCTGACCGAGATCGTCGAGCTCGCTGATCGCTTCAGATTGCGCACGCTCGTCGATGACGCCCACGGGATCGGTGCGCTGGGCCCCGGCGGCCGGGGCGTGGTGGCAGAGCAGGGCCTCGTCGACCAAGTCGACGTCGTCATCGGCAGCCTGGGGAAGGCGCTTGGCTCCTACGGCGGCTTCACCGCTTGTGACCGGGAGATGTCGCGGTACCTGGTAAATGCCGCCCGAACCATCCTCTACTCGACAGCGCCCGCGCCGCCGGCGGTGGCCGGGGCGCTGGCCGCCTTGGCGCTGCTCGAGGAGCGTCCCGCGCGGGTCCAGCGCCTGCACGACAACGCCGATGTGCTGCGCGCGTCTCTCGAGCACGAGGGGCTGCCCGTGTCGTGGTCGGGCTCTCAGATCGTGACGTTGACCGTGCCGGACGCGCCCGGCGTCTTCGAGGCAGCGGTGGCGCGCGGCGTCCACGGGGAGCTCGTCGGCCCGCCGGTGGTCGCGCCCGAGCAGGCTCGGTTGCGCCTGACCGTCATGGCCACCCATCGCCCCGAGGAACTCCGCGCCGCCGCTCGGACCCTCGCGGGCGTCGTCAGTGCCGTCGGGTCCGAACGTGGCACCGCCGTGCCGCCGCCGCCGGCCCTGGCCGACGCCGGCGAGGAGCGCTTCGAAGCCGTCTCCCCCGCCGGTCCGTTTGACTTCGAAGCGACCGAACCTGTGCGCCGCGCCGCCTGACGGCAGGCGTCTCGCTTACGTTCTCAGCTGCCGCTGTCCGAGCTGTCGCTGCTGTCGGCCGGGTCGACCTCGTCGACGACCGTCTGGCCGTTTGACAGGTGGTAGCTGACGTCCACGTCGTCACCGTCGTTGATGCCGTCGAACATCCCCGAGGAGGGGTCGGCGGTGAACGTCTCGCGGGCGCCGGTATCCGAGTCTGAGATCGTGAGGCTGGTTTCGCTGACGGCGAGCACGGTGCCCACGGCATCGTTCTCGTTGTATTCGACGTCGCTGGCGTCGAGCGTGCCGCTCGGCTCCTGGGAGTAGGTGACGTCGACGTTGTCGCCGACCACGAACCCGTCGGTGATCTCGGGGTCGTCGACGACGAAGCTCATCGAACCCTGACCGGGGACGCTGATCGTCAGCCCCGACCCTGAGACGGTGGTGATGTTGCCGATCACATCTGGAGACCCGTTGTCGTCGACGGTCGTCGTCGAGTCATCGCCGGAGCCATCGTCGGAGCCGTCAGAGCTCCCGTCGCCCGCGCCGGTGGCGCCGCCCGCACAGCTTCCCGTGCTCGAGTCACCAACGGTCTTGATCTTCGATGCGTCCAGCGTGCCACCGGTCTGGTGGTAGACCACAGTGACCTTGTCGCACGGCTGGACGCCGTCCTGGGCGAGGACGCTCGCCGGCACCTTGACGATCACCGTGCCGTCGGCGGTCTTGAGCGTCACCGAGCTTGACCCCACCGCGATGACCACGCCGGCCACGTGGCGGGCGCCGGCGACGCCCGGGCTCGTGCTGCTCGCAGGCTTGATCGAGACCGAGGCCCCGCCCCGGCCCAGGGTCTCGGTGACGAGTACGACGAGGCCGGGCTGCACGGCGCTCGGACTCGCCGCCGCGAAGGCCATCGGAGCGCGGCGGGCATAGGCAGGCTTCAGGACCTGGTGGGTCACGAGGTCAAACGGCTGGCCATCTCCGAGCTTGAGCAGCAGGCCGTCGGCCCGGGACCGCATCACCATCGCCAGAAACGACACCCGGTGGGCGCGCGACCGGGCGGACTTCACGGCGGTGATCGTCGAGCCGTGGGATACGAAGCGCACCCTGCTCCCGAGGCCGACCGACGGCAGCGAGCCGCGGTAGCGGTACTGGTGCACGGCGTGCCGGTGGTCGATCACCTGAACGCGATGCTGGCGGGAGCTGACGGAAAGGACCACCCCGTGGGAGGTGGCCGCGGCGGCGGAGGCCGGAACTGCGCCCAGGGCGAGCGAGGCCGTGAGGAGGAGGAAGCGTTTCATGGAGATCTGGTCGAGAGTCGTGCGCTCCGGAGCCCCTCCGTCGCGCTGGTTTGCGGTCGTATACGTGTTTCGCCCGCCCATGGCCGCGCCCGCAGCGTCAGCGCGAGATCTGGACGGATATGCGAGAGCGGGCCCTCGGGGCCTGGTTTTTAGTCTTCGTAGGGACTGAAGTCGCGCTTGCGCGCGCCACACACCGGACAGAACCACGTGTCCGGGATGTCCTCGAATTGAGTTCCGGGCGGGATTCCCCCGTCAGGATCGCCCTCGGCGGGGTCGTAGATGAACCCGCAAGACTCACACATGTATCTCATCGCGGGCAAGGGTACCGAGAGGTGTAGGGTCAGGCCGTGCACGACGTCTCACCCGGTCCCGGCGAGGAGCTGAACCCCGGCGCCGAGACCGTCCCTCGACAGGCGGCGACGGTGATCCTGATGCGCGGCGGCGCCGACTCGCTCGAGGTCCTGCTCGCCCAGCGCAACCCGGCGGCCAGGTTCATGGGCGGAGCCTGGGTGTTTCCGGGCGGCGCGGTGAGCGCCACCGACGGCGAGGGCGAGCCCGCCCTCCGAGCCGCCGCGGTGCGCGAGCTGCAGGAGGAGGCGGGGATCAGTCTCGCCAGCGCCGATGATTTGGTCGTCTTCTCACGCTGGATCACCCCGGCCCAGGTCAAGATCCGCTACGACACCTGGTTCTTCTTGGCCTCCGCGCCCCCCGGTGCCGAGCCCGCGATCGACGGTGCCGAGGTTGTCGATGCCCGGTGGCTGACCCCCGAGGCGGCCCTGGACGCCGCTCGTGCTGAGCAGATCCTGCT
>JBAPXO010000656.1:0-4714 GCA_049284255.1 Solirubrobacteraceae bacterium
CGGTGGCGGTCCTGGCCGTCGCGGCGGTGGGGATCGCGCTGGCGGTCACCAGACAAGCGCCCGACACCCGGGCGCCGTCGACCGGTCCGGGCAACTCGCCCGTGGCGGCCTCCCGTTCCGCCGCGCCCGGAACGACGCCGGTCGCCTCGCCCGGGTTCGGCACCACGGCCGGGAAGCCCCAGTCGTCCGGCCCGACCACAGTTCCGAGTCCCGCACCGAGTCGTCCCGAGGTTGACGGCGTGTGGACCGGCACGTACGACTGCAATCAGGGCCTTACCGGCATGCGGCTGACGATCAGCGGTCCAACCGCAGGCGCGCTCAAAGCGACGGTTGACTTCTACCCAGTCGCGAGCAACCCCGGCGTCGCGGAAGGGAGCTACGAGCTGGTCGGCAGCTATTCCGCCACCCAAGGGCTGGTCCTCAACCCGGACTACTGGATCAACGAACCGGCAGGCTACGAGATGGTCGGCCTCAGCGCGCCATCGCCGCACGCAAACTTGATGAACGGCTCCGTCCAGGGCTTGAACTGCTCGACCTTCTCGGTGACCAGGTAGCCTGCCGCGGGTCGCCGCGGGCGTGCGTCGCACTCGCGGGCCTAATCGGATCTGGCTAGTGCGCGCCGAAGATCTCGTTGGTGGTCTTGGAGTCGCGCTCCGCCTTCATTAAGGTGAAGCTTGTGCGATACTGCGACGCGGAGGGTGACGATGAGTGAGGGGCCCCAGTCCACGCCGGTCCCCGGCAGCGGGGACGTGGTTCTGCTCGGCCGGGTGCTACGCGAGACGCGCATCGCCGCGCAGTTTAGCGTCGAGGCGCTCGCCGCCACGGCCGGCGTCAGTGCCGGGTTGATCAGTCAGCTCGAACGGGGCCGCGGCAACCCCTCGTTCCTCACCCTCAGGCGGCTCGCCACCGCCCTGCAGGTGCCGCTCGGCCACTTCCTCCAGGGCCCGGAGACCGGGCAGATGGTGGTGCGCGCCGACCGGCGCAAGCGGCTGCGCCTGCCGACCGAACCTGGCCTGGTCTATGAGCTGCTGACTCCCGGCCTCGGGGGCACGCTCGAGGTACTGCGGAGCCAGATCCCGCCCGGTTTCGACAATCGCGACGACCCGTTCAGGCACACCGGCGAGGAGTGCGTGCACCTGCTGAGCGGCACGCTGCAGATCGGGATCGGCGGGCGGCGGTACGAGCTGGCCGAGGGCGACTCGATCACCTACGACTCGGCCGTGGCCCACTACTGGGTGAACGCCGCCGACACCGTCGCCGTGATCATCGGCGCGGTCACACCACCCTCGTTCTGACCGCCGCCGCGGGGTTTGACGCCCGTTTTTGCGGCAAGTGTGACGTGTCGTCGTAAATACGTGGGACTTGACGTGATGCGAGGGGATGCGCATAATGCGTGTGTCTTCAATATAATGAAGGCACACGCACAGAGGAGTAGCAGATGAGGATGCGCTGGATCGTCGGAATCGGGGCCCTCACGGCCGCCCTCGCCGCCTGTTCCGCTGGCGGCAGCGTGAACGTTGGCGGCGCGTCAACCAGCGCCTCAGGCAGCGGCAGCAGCAGCGGCAGCGCCCTCACGGTCGCTATCAGCGGCGAGCCAGACCAGCTCGATCCGCAGAAGACCTCGGACTACAACAGCTTCGAGGTGCTTGAGAACGTCTTCGACACGCTGGTGGAGCCCAACGCCAGCCTGCAGATGGAGCCGGCCCTGGCCACCAGCTGGACGACCAGCACGAACCAGCTGACCTGGACGTTCACGCTGCGCAGCACCACCTGGCAGGACGGCACGCCGTTCACCTCGGCCGACGTCGTCTACTCCTACGACCGGATCATTGACCAGAAGCTCCCGAACTCGTACCGGTTCGCCGCGGTCAAATCGGTCGCCGCCGACGGCGCCCACAAGGTCGTCATCACCCTCAAGCAGCCCACGCCGGACCTCCTCAACGACATCGGCGGCTTCATGGGGGTCGCGATCGTGGAGAAGAAGAACGTCGCGTCCAACCAGATCGCGCAGGACCCGGTGGGCACCGGCCCGTACCGGGTGGTCTCGTGGGACCACGGCTTGTCGATCACGCTCGCGGCCAACCCCGACTACTGGGGCGGCGCGCCGAAGATCAAGACGATCAAGTACGAATTCGTCTCCAACCCGACCGTCGCGCTGCAGGACCTGGAGGGCGGCGAGGTGCAGTGGACCGACAACCTGCCGCCTCAGCAGGTGCAGTCCCTGCAGAAGTCGGCCAACGGGTTCACGGTGAAGTCGATTCCGAGCACTGACTACTGGTACATGACGCTGAACGAGGCGCGGAAGCCCTACAACGACGTCCGTGTCCGGCAGGCGATCGCCTACGCCCTCAACCGCAGCGCCATCGTCCAGGCCGCGACCTTCGGCAACGCGACGGTCAACGAGACCGCCATCCCGAAGACCAGCCAGTGGTACTACGACTACTCGCCTTACGACACCAACCTGAGCAAGGCCAAGAGCCTGCTGGCCCAGGCCGGCGTGAAGAACCTGACCATGAACATGATGGTCACCAGCGAGTACCCGCAGACCGTCACCGCCGCCCAGGTGATCGCCGCCGAGCTGCAGCCGCTCGGCATCACGGTGAAGATCCAGACGCTGGACTTCGGCGCCTGGCTCGCCCAGGAAGAAGCCGGCAACTTCGACTCGTTCATCCTCGGCTGGCTCGGCAACCTCGACCCGTCCGACTACTACTACGCGCAGCAGACCACGGGCGGGAGCTTCAACTTCCAGAAGTTCAGCAACCCGACGGTGAACAAGCTCCTCGACCAAGCGCAGTCCACGACCGGCTTCGCGCAGCGCAAGAGCCTTTACGACCAGGCCGCGACGATCATCGTGGACCAGGCGAGCTACATCTACCTGTACAACCCCGACGTGATCCAGGCGTTCAGCACCGATCTGCACGGTTACACCGCGCGGCCGGACCGGGCCGTGCGGTTCAACCAAGCGTGGCTTGGCTGATGCTGCGCATCGTCGCCTGGCGCGTCGCGCAGTCGGTGATCGTGCTGCTCGGCGTCACCCTCGTCGTCTTCACGCTGATCCACCTTGTCCCCGGCGACCCGGTGCGCATCGCCCTTGGCATCCGGTTCAACCCGACCATCTACGCGGCGCTGCGTCAGCGCGCGGGCCTCGACCAGCCCCTGGCGGTGCAGTACTTCAGCTACCTCGGCCACGCGCTGACCGGCAACCTGGGAGTCAGCTTCCAGACCGGACAGCCGGTGACCCAGATCCTCCTCCAGCGGTTGCCCGCGACGCTCTCGCTCGCGGTCACCGCCATGATCATCGGCGTGGTGATCGCGTTCCCGCTCGGCGTGCTCGCCGCGGTGCGCCACGACACGTGGGTCGACGGCGCGGCGCGGGTCGTCAGCCAGCTGGGCGTCTCGGTGCCTGACTTCTTCATCGGGACCCTGCTGATCCTGGCGTTCACCGGCACGGCCGGCAGCCTGCCGCCTTCTGGATACGTGTCGCTGACCGATAATCCCGTCGAGTGGGGGCGGCACGTGCTGCTCCCGGCGCTGGCGGTGGGACTGGTGGCGGCGTCGATCCTGACGCGGTTCATCCGCACCGCTGTGCTGGAGGAACTCGGCCGCGACTACGTGCGCACGGCCGACGCCAAGGGCATCCCAGCCGCGCTGGTCCTGCGCCGGCACGTGATGCGCAACGCCTTCGTGCCGGTCCTCACCGTGGTCGGCGTGCAGCTCGCATCGCTGCTTGGCGGCGTCATTGTCGTCGAGGTCCTGTTCGCCTGGCCGGGCCTCGGCCTGCTCACCTATCAGGCAGTAGAGGAGCGTGACTACCCGGTGCTGCAGGGAACGGTGCTGTTGATCGCGGCGATCTTCATCGTCGTCAACCTGCTGGTGGACCTGCTCTACGCGGTCGTCGACCCGAGGATCTCGCTGCGATGACTACTTCCCCGACTGAATTCCCCGAACCGGTGGCGGACCCGATGGCCGTCGCGGCCGACAGCGCGCCGACCGGTGCGCTGTCCGCCGCGTCCGCCCGCGATGTCGCCCGGGTGCTCCTGGGCCGGCCGCTGGCGCTCGGCGGCCTGGTCTGGATTGGCCTGATGGTGGTGCTGGCGTTCTTCGGCTCGCTGATCGCGCCGTTCGGCGAGAACGACGTGGACGTCCCCAACATGCTGAAAGGGCCGAGCGCCGCCCACTGGTTCGGTACCGATGAACTGGGCCGGGACGTGCTCAGCCGGGTGATCATCGCCGCTCGGCCGTCGCTCGAGGTGTCCGTCGTCAGCGTCGCCTTCGCGCTGGTCGCGGGCGTGCTGCTCGGCCTGATCGCGGGGTACTACGGGCGGTTCGCCGACTCGTTCGTCATGCGCTGCATGGACATCCTGTTCTCGTTCCCGGTCATGCTGCTCGCGATCGCGATCGTGGCCGTGCTCGGGGCGGGCATCGGCAACGCGATGATCGCGATCGCGGTCGTCTACACCCCGATCTTCGCCCGCATCACCAGGGCGAGCGTGCTTGGTGTGCGCGAGGAGACGTACGTGCGGGCGGCGGTCTCGATCGGGGTGCCGGACCGCGAGATCATCGCCCGGCACATCCTGCCGAACGTGGCGGGCCCGGTCATCGTGCAGACCTCGCTGTCGCTCGGGTTCGCCATCTTGACCGAGGCCGCGCTCTCGTTCCTCGGACTCGGCGTGCAGCCGCCCGAGCCGTCGTGGGGCGGGATGCTGTACGAGGC
>JBAPXO010000657.1:0-4808 GCA_049284255.1 Solirubrobacteraceae bacterium
CGCTAGTCCTCCGGGGTGGCGAGCTCCTGGGCGCCGGTGTCGATCGGCTGGACCCGCTCGATCGCCTGGGTCAGACGATCGATCGGCGCGATGATGTCCTCGCGATCCGCCTTGTGGTCGAGCATCAGCCGCACCGCGGCGATCTCCCGCGCCAGGTACTCGGTCTCTGCCAGCGCTCGGGCGTTGGTCGCTCGGTCACGCTCGACCTCCTCCTTGTCGCGATCGGCCTGGCGGTTCTGGGCGAGGAGGATCAGCGGCGCGGCGTAAGCGGCCTGGGTGGAGAACACCAGGTTGAGCAGGATGAACGGGTACTTGTCCCAGCGCAGCGACCATGCCACCGCGTTGAAGGCGATCCAGAGGACGACGATCACGGTCTGGAACGCGAGATAACGGCCCGTGCCCAAGAACCGAGCCAGGCGCTCGGCGAACCGGCCGAAGGCGTCGGGGTCGTAAACGGGGCCGCCGGGAGTGCCCTTGGGCTGGCTGAGATCGTCGCGTGCCATCAGCTGCCCGAAAGCGTAACCCGCCAGTTGGCCGGCAAAACCCTGTCCAGGACGTCATCGATGGTGACCGCGCCGACAAGCCGTCCGGCCTCATCGGTGACCGCCAGCGAGACCACGTCGTAGGCGGCGAGCTGGCCGGCCACGTCCTTGTCGCTCATGTCAACGCTGACCGGCTCGACATCCTCGTCGATGCAGCGGCCGAGCGGCTTGCTCGGGTTCTCTCGCAGGAGGCGCTGGATGCCGACGTTGCCCTGATAGCGGCCCGTCGGCGTCTCCAGCGGCGGGCGGCAGACGAACACCGCGGCCGCCAGGGGAACCGGAAGGTTGGGGTCACGCACCCGAGCCAGCGCCTCGGCGACGGTGGTCGTGGGGGCGAGGATGACGGGCTCGGGGGTCATCAGGCCGCCTGCTGTATCGGGCTGATAGTTGAGCAGGCGGCGAACGGGCTCGGCCTCGTCGGGATCCATGGCATGCAGCAGCTCGGCCTGGCGACCGGCCGAGAATTCCCCAAGCAGATCGGCGGCGTCGTCGGCCTCCATCTCGTCGAGCACCCGCCCGAGGCGCTCGGGATCGAGGTTCTCGACCAGGTTGACCTGCTCGTCCTCTGAGAGTTCTTCCAGCAGGTCGGCGAAGCGCTCGTCCTCGAGTTCTGAGGCGAGGACGCGCCGGCGGCTGAGCGGCAGGCGGCGGATGGCATCGGCCATCTCAGCGGGGTGCAGACCTCCGAGCTCGGCGGCCTGGCGGTCGACCGGGCGCTCGGAGGCGAAGAGCTCGCCGGCCTCAGACCAATCCAGCACCTCGGGCGCCCGGCGCAGGCCGGGAAGGCGGCGTCCAGCGATCGCTACGGTTGCGACCTCCCAGCCCTGGTCCTCGGGAGCGGGGGTGAGGCCGATATCGACCACGCGCTGGCCCTTGAGGTGCTTGCCGATGAGCTCTCCGTCCAGGAGCCGCTCGCCGTCGCGCAGCTCGAACTGGCGCAGGTTGACCGAACCCCGGCGCAGACGCGCCCCGTCGGTGCCGATCTCGCCGATCCGGTTCATCCCGACGAAGACGCGGCGGCGCTGTACCGCGACCACGACCCCGTTGACCCGCGGTGGCTTGGAGCCCAGGTCGACGACGCCGTCGACGAGGCGCCCGACGTCGGCGCCGTCGGCACCGAGCAGGGGCAGGCGCGTCAAACGGGAGACATAGACGATGCGGCGTTCCATGGTGGTTAAGAGTACGCCGGAGGGCGGTGTCACGAAGGCGTCAACACAGGCGGGTAGGGGCGAGCGATCGACGCGAAGGGATCGGGTAGGGTGAGGCGGGTGACCGTATCGCGCGCCCCCCTGCTGATCGGGCTCTCGGCCGCCGTCCTGGCCGCGGGCTGCGGAGGCGGAAGCTCTGACTCCGGCAAGGTCGAGAAGACCGTCCAGACGGCGTTTGCCGACCTCGCCAGCGGAAACGGTCAGGGGTTCTGCTCTCTGACGACGCCGGCCGGTCAGAAGTCGCTGGCCCAGAACCTCCCGGGGGCGAGCTGCGCCAAGGTCCTGAATCTGGTCAGCGCGCATCTGAGCACGCAGCAGAAGAATGGGCTGCGCCATGCCAAGGTCAAGTCGGTGACCGTCAAGGGCAACACCGCGACGGTCAAGAATTCCGACATCACCACGTCGTCCGGGTCACTGAGCGGAGTGCTCGGGTCAAGCACCGCCAAGACGACCTTGACCAAGCAATCAGACGGAAGCTGGAAGCTCTCGGGCTGATCGCCGCTCAGGACCGCCGGTGAAGATCATCTACACCCATACCGACGAGGCGCCCGCGCTCGCCACGCAGTCCCTGTTGCCGATCGTCCAGGCGTTTGCGGGCGTCGCCGGGGTCGAGATCGAGCTGCGTGACATCTCGCTGGCTGGCCGGATCCTGGCCCAGTTCCCGGATCGGCTAAGCGATGAGCAGCGCGTCAGTGACGACCTCGCCGAGCTCGGCGAGCTGGCCACCACGCCGGAGGCCAACATCATCAAGCTGCCCAACATCAGTGCCTCGGTTCCCCAGCTCAAGGCGGCGATCTCCGAGCTCCAGGAGCAGGGCTACGACATCCCCGATTACCCCGACGAGCCGGCCGACGACGAGCAGCGCGCCGCCCGCGAGCGCTACGACCAGGTCAAGGGCAGCGCCGTGAATCCGGTGCTGCGCGAGGGTAACTCCGACCGCCGCGCCCCCGAGTCGGTCAAGTCCTACGCGCGCAACCACCCACACTCGATGGGTGAATGGTCGTCGGACTCGCGCTCACACGTGGCGACCATGGAGAGCGGAGACTTTCGCTCCACCGAGCGGTCGGTGACCGTCGACGGCGACGATGAAGTGCGCATCGAGCACGTGGCGGCCGATGGGACCGTGACCGTCCTGCGGCCCGAATCTCCGATCCTCGCCGGCGAGGTTCTCGATGCCGCGGTCATGCGCCGTCCCGACCTCGAGGCCTTCCTCGCGGCCCAGGTGGCGGACGCCAAGCGCGAGGGGGTCCTGTTCTCGGTGCATCTCAAGGCGACGATGATGAAGGTCTCTGACCCGATCATCTTCGGCCACGCCGTACGCGCCTTCTTCCCGTTCGTGTTCGGTCGCCACCAGGCCGCGCTGGCCGCCGCCGGCATCAACGCCAACGACGGGATGGCCTCGCTGCTCAAGGCGCTCGACGACGTGCCCGAGTCCGAGCGCCAGGAGATCACCGACGCGATCGACGCCGCCTACGCCGAGGGTCCGGCGCTGGCGATGGTCGACTCCGACAACGGGATCACCAATCTCCACGTTCCCTCCGACGTGATCATCGATGCCTCGATGCCGGCGGCCATCCGGTCTTCGGGACAGATGTGGAATGCCGACGGCGAGCAGCAGGACGCAAAGTTCGTGATCCCCGACCACTCCTACGCGCCGCTCTACGCACAGGCCGTCGAGGACTGCCGGCAAAACGGAGCGCTCGATCCAGCGACGATGGGCACGACCCCGAATGTCGGGTTGATGGCCCAGAAGGCCGAGGAGTACGGCTCGCATGACAAGACCTTCGAAATCGCGGCGCCCGGGACGGTGCGAGTGGTCGACGGCTCGGGGTCGACGGTGCTCGAACACGAGGTCGGAAGCGGCGACATCTGGCGCATGTGCCAGACCAAGGATGCGGCGATCACCGATTGGGTGGCGCTTGCGGTCAAGCGGGCGCGCGAGACCGGGTGGCCGGCGATCTTCTGGCTGGACGAAGACCGCGCCCACGATGCCGAGCTTCTGCGCAAAGTGAACGCTGCGCTGGAGGACTCAGACACCGAGGGCCTGGAGATCGAGATCCGCGATGTCGCCGACGCGACGCGGTTCACGCTTGAGCGCGCCCGGCGCGGCGAGAATACGATCTCGGTCACCGGCAACGTCCTGCGCGATTACCTCACCGATCTGTTCCCGATCCTCGAGCTCGGCACGAGCGCCAAGATGCTCTCGATCGTGCCCCTGATGCAGGGCGGCGGGCTGTTCGAGACCGGCGCCGGCGGCTCGGCCCCCAAGCATGTGCAGCAGTTCAATCGTGAGAACCATCTGCGCTGGGACTCGCTGGGGGAGTTCCTCGCCCTCGCCGTCTCGCTTGAGATGCTCGCCGACAAGACCGACACCCCGCATGCCCGGTTGCTCGGCGAGGCGCTTGACCGGGCCACGGGACGACTGCTGGAGGAGAACCGCTCGCCCCAGCGCAAGGTCGGCGACCTCGACAACCGCGGCAGCCACTTCTATCTGGCGCTCCACTGGGCCCGCGAGCTCGCCGACCAAGACGAGGACGATGACTTGGCCGAGCGCTTCAAGCCGCTCGCCGACCGCCTGGAGTCAGACGAGGACAAGATCGTCTCAGAGCTTTCAGAGGTCCAGGGCTCAGAGGTCGACATCGGCGGCTACTACCACCCTGACGTCGACAAGATCCGCGACGCCATGCGCCCCTCTGAGACGTTCAACGAGGCGCTCGAGAGCCTGTCGTCGGCATCAGCCTGAGGGCGGGCGCATCAGCTCAAGCAGGTCGGCACGCTCGAACATCTGCGCGGTCGCCAGCGCCGAGGGCTGACCGGCCTCGGGATCGGCGCCTCCCGCCACGAGGGCGGACACAACCTCGGGCTCGCCCTTGAACACCGCCCCGGCCAGCGGCGTCTGACCGCGATCGTTGGGCTTGTTGGGGTCGGCTCCGTGTGCCAGCAGGGCCGTTACGGTCGCGGCGTGGCCGTGGTAGGCGGCGAGCATCACCAGGGTGTCGCCCTTGTGGTTGGCGAGGTTGGCATCGACGCCGGCCTCCACATACGCGACGAGCTGATC
>JBAPXO010000658.1:0-1637 GCA_049284255.1 Solirubrobacteraceae bacterium
CTTCGAGCGCCAGCTCACCGAGGACGACATCCGCCACCGCGCCCTGCACGACCCGCTCACCGGACTGCCCAACCGTGTCTTGTTCATGGACCGCCTGCAGCACGCGATCGAGCGCCTACGTCGCCGCGACTCACCGACCGCGGTACTGCTCCTCGATCTCGATCGCTTCAAGCTCGTCAACGACAGCCTCGGCCACCAGGTCGGCGACGAGCTGCTCGCGGCAGCCGCACCCCGCATCAAGCAGGCGGTGCGCTCCAGCGACTCGGTGGCCAGGTTCGGCGGCGACGAGTTCGGGATCCTGCTCGAGGAGATCGGCGGCGAGCACGACGCCATCGAGATGGCGCAGCGGATCGCGAGCGTTTTCACCTCGCCCTTCGTGCTCGATGGCAACGAGCACTTCGTGACCACCAGCATCGGGATCGCCCTGGCCCAGGGGGGCGAGCTCGCCGAGGATCTCGTCCGCGATGCCGATGCCGCCATGCACCGCGCCAAGGAGCGCGGGCGCGCCCGCTACGAGCTCTTCGACGAGGGCATCCGAGGGCGCGCCATCTCGCGGTTGCGCGTGGAGAATGACCTGCGCCGCGCGCTCGAGCGTGACGAGTTGACCCTGGACTACCAGCCGCTGGTCTCGCTGCGTGACTGGTCGATCGTCGGCGTCGAAGCCCTGATCCGCTGGGAGCACCCGGTCCGCGGCCGGATCCCCCCCGCCGACTTCATCCCGGTCGCCGAGGAGAGCGGGCTGATCGAGCCGATCGGACGCTGGGTCCTCGATCACGCCTGCCGCCAGGCCTCCTACTGGTATCGGGCGCGGCCCGATTCGCCTCCGATATCGATGGGCGTCAATCTGTCGGCCGTCCAGCTCGAGAACCGAAATCTGGCCGAGACGGTCTCCTCGGCCCTACGCGGCTCGGGCCTTGATCCGGTGTGCCTGACTCTGGAGCTGACCGAGAGCGCAATGGTGGCCGACGCCGACGGTCTCACCGAAGCCCTGCGTGCCCTGAAGTCCGTGGGGGTGCGCCTGGTGCTCGATGACTTCGGCACCGGCTACTCGTCGCTTGCCTATTTGACCCGCCTCCCGCTGGACGCGCTCAAGGTCGATCGCTCGTTCATCGACGGCCTGGGCACCGAACCTCGTGACACCGCGGTCACCGAGGCGATCGTGGCGATGGCGCATGCCCTATCCCTGGAGGTGGTCGGCGAGGGTGCCGAGACCGAGCTCCAGATCTCAGAGCTCACCCGCCTGGGGTGCGATCTCGTCCAGGGATACCACTTCTCGCGCCCGGTGCCGGCGCCGACGATCACGTACATGCTCGAGCACGGCCCGAGCTGGGCGGTCGGGTCAAAGTCCGCCTGAGGCAGCCTCTAACGACTCAGGGATAGGCGGTGTCGCCAGGTCGCAGTGGCGAGACGGTGGCGGTCTGGCATTCGTAGGCGCCGCCCTCGGGAAGCGTCACTCTCAGTGATGCCGTGTCGTTGGGCGGTATGACCTGCAGCCCGTACGCGGTCGTGCAGCCCACCGGAGAGGAGGCGCCGTGGGTCACCCCCAACCGGAACGAGACGCTCTGCCCGCCCGCGACGACGAGGGCGTGCAGCGGCGAGTGCCCGAAGAAGTCATCGGTGGTATGCGTGGGAAGCGT
>JBAPXO010000659.1:0-8167 GCA_049284255.1 Solirubrobacteraceae bacterium
ACGACCTTGTACGGCACGATTGCCTCCTCCTCGCGCACCTCGGCCTCCTTGCGGCCCATGAAGCGCTTGATCGAGAAGACGGTGTTCTGCGGGTTGGTTACTGCCTGGCGCTTGGCGACGGTGCCAACGAGACGCTCACCGGACTGCGTGAACGCCACGACCGACGGAGTCGTACGCCCACCCTCGGCGTTCTCGATCACCGTCGGCTCGCCACCCTCCAGCACGGCCATGCATGAGTTGGTCGTGCCGAGGTCGATTCCGATCGTTTTTCCCATGTTGTGTCTGCTCCGTTACGGTTACAAAAATCTAAGCCGAAGCGTAGCAGATTTATACTGGGTTTTTTGGCGGAAATCCCGTCGCGGATGTGCGGGCGGCACGTGGGCCGCGTCCCGGCGCCTGCTCGAGGGTCGACCATCGCGCGGCGCTTCTTTTCTCCCACACCCCCCGGGTTGCCAGCGGGTGTGGCGTCTCGGGGACGCATAGGGCCCGGTTCCTCCCACACCCCCTCCAGACGCCGCGGGTGTGGCGAAAGACGAGCCTATACGGCGCCCGCGACCCTGCCAGCGCTTGGGCACATCCGCGCCAGCGCGCACACCGAGCACTCCGGACGCCGCGCGTGGCAGGTGCGCCGGCCGTGACGCAGGAGGTTGATGTGGAACTCGAGCTCCTGCCCGCGGGGCGTGATGGCGAGCATCTCGTCGTGCATCTCCTCGAACGGGGCCTTGGGGCGAAACAGCCCCAGCCGCGTCCCGACGCGCGAGACGTGGGTGTCGACGGGGACGTCGCGCATCCCGAGCGCGAACAGGAGCACGCAGGCGGCGGTCTTGCGCCCGACGCCGGGCAGATTGACGAGGTACGCCTGCGCGTCGGGCACCGAACAGCCGTCGAGCCACTCCAGGGCCAGCCCATGGCCCGAGGTCTCGGTCACGGCCTTCAAGATGTCCTTGATCCGCGCCGACTTGACCTTGGAGATCCCGCCCGGGCGGATCGCCTCCTCAACCTGATCCACGGGAGCGTCGCGCACCGCCTCCCAGTCCTCGAAGCGGTCGCGCAGCGCGAAGTAGGCGACGTCCCGGTTGCGATCGTTGGTCGACTGCGAGAGCACCGTGAGCACGAGCTCGGCGATCGGGTGACGGTGGGGTTCCCAGCCGGGGATCCCATAGACCAGCCGCAACCGATCGCGCACGGCTCGCACTCGCCGCGCCGCCGGGCGCTCCCAGCCGACGGTTCTAGTCAAGCGCCCCCCAGCGCTCACACGTCCGCGCCGCCTCGGCCACCGCGTCGTCGAGGCCGGCGGCCACGGCCGGGGGATAGAAGTCGCTGAGGGCCAGGCGCGCCAGCAGCGTTCCGGTAAGGGCGTCGCCGGCGCCCACCGTGCTGATCACCCGCGAGCGAACCGGGGCGGCGTCGGCTCGCAGCGGGCCGCGCAGGATCGCACCCCGGGCCCCGAGCCCGATCACGACCATCTGGGCGCCGGCCTTGCGCAGCGCCGTCGCCGCCCGCTCGGGATCGGACTCGCCGGTCATGAGCTCGGCTTCCTCGTGGTTGACGCGCACAAGCAGGGCGCCGGGCACACAGGCGTTGGCGCTCGCGGCGGCATCGGCGCGTGATGACCAGCGGTGCAGGCGCAGGTTGCAGTCGAAGATCACCGGCCGGCTGTCCTGAAGCGCCGTGGCCCGGGCTCGCATCGTCAGCTCACGCTCTTGGGCGCCGGCCAGGGTGTTGGAGCCGATGACCAACGCCGAGCATTCGCGGACGGCATTTTCGATCTCCGGCACGTCGGCCTGGCGCTGCTCGGCGTAGAGCTCGTAGGTGGGCTCCCCCTCGCCGTCGACGGCCACGAACGCGAGCTGGGTCTGCTCGCCGGCGCGCAGCGCGAACCGGGCGACGTCGACGCCCTCGGTTTCCAGGCGCTGGCGCAGCCACCGTCCCCAGCAGTCATCGCCGGCGGCTCCCGCCAGTGAGACGCGCGCCCCGGCACGCGCCGCAAACACCGCGACATTGGCCACGACTCCGCCAAAGTGGGGGACGAAACGCTCCACCTCGCGCATCGCCTGCACGTGCGCCTCCCCGATCAGGTCAACCAGCGCCTCCCCCAGACAGAGGACTCTCGGGTGGTCCGCGGTCATCGCCGCAGACGTTATCCTCGGCGGCCGGGTGGCCACCGATTAACGTCGACGAGCACACGATCGAGGTCGCCGGAGCTTCCGTTTTCTATCGCCGGGTCCTGACCACAGGCGCTCCGACGCTCTACCTGCACAGCGTCCCTACGAGTTCGGACGACTGGTATGACCTGCTGCCTGTCACCGGCGGCCTCGCGCCTGACCTGCCGGGCTTTGGCCGCTCGAGCAAGGCCGGCAACCTCGACTACACCCTCCCCGGCTATGTCGACTTCGTCGCTGACCTCCTCGATGCCCTGAACCTCGACAGCGTCCCTGTGGTCGGCCACGGCTGGGGCGGGGCGATCGCCCTGGCCTTCGCGCAGCGCCACCCCGAGCGGGTGCAGCGCCTGGCGATCGTCGACGCCGTGCCCCTGCTTGCGGGGTTCCGCTGGCCCCGGATGGTCGGCTACTGGCGGCGGCCGGCCCTCGGCGAGCTCGTCATGGGCTCGATCAACCGCTGGCTGCTGGCCCGGACGCTGCGGGCCGGTGCCGCCCGGCCGGCCGAGGCATGGCCCGATGAGCGCGTCGACGCCGTCTGGGATCAGTTTGACCAGGGCACTCAGCGCGCGCTGCTGCGCCTGCATCGTTGGGCCACCCCCGAGGCGCTGGCGCAAGCCGGCGGGGGCCTGAGCGAGCTTCGCCAGCCCGTGCTCGTCGTCTGGGGAGAGCGCGATCCATGGTTGGCACCGGAGTTCGCCGATGCCTACGCGGCAGCGTTGCCCGACACCACGCTTCACCGTCTCCCCGATGCCGGGCACTGGCCATGGCTCGACCAGCCGGCCGCCCGCGAGCTCCTTGCGGCCTTCGTCGAAGGCTCGCGCTCGAGATGAGCACGCTTCAGCTGCCCGCCGCCCGCGGTCACGGTCATGCCCGGGGCGTTGGGCTCCCGTGGCGCCGGATCGCCCCCACGCTGGTGGCAGCAGTGTTCGCGGCTGCCTACGTGATCATCTCCCCCCCGAGCCTGGACCTCGCCGCCCACCTGTTCCGTGCTCAGCTCTTCCGCGACGAGGGCTTCGGGATCTGGAACAACTACTGGTATTCCGGGCACCACATCGTCGGCTACAGCGTGCTCTTCCCGGCGGTGTCGGCGCTGCTGAGCCCCCAGCTCGCCGGGGCCCTGGCTGCCACCGGAAGCGCGGCGCTGTTCGAGCCCATGGCCCGGCGCCACTTCGGCGAGAACGCCTGGCTGGGCGCGGTCCTGTTCGGGGCCGCCACGGCCACCGACCTCTACACCGGGCGCTTGGCGTTTGCCTTCGGCGCCCTGCCCGCGCTGGGGGCGGTGGTCGCACTTGACTGCGGACACCGCCGGCTGGCGCCGGCGCTCGCCCTGCTGTCGGCGCTGTGCAGTCCGGTCGCGGCGCTGTTCGCCGCGCTGGCGGCCTCGGGGTATGCCCTGGGGGGCTTGCTCCAGACCCGGCGGATCACGGCTGCGCTGCCGGGCGTCGCCGTCGTCATCGCGGCCCTGGCCCCGATCCTCGTGCTCGCCGTCGCCTTCCCCGAGGGTGGGTATGAGCCCTTCGGCCTGCCGACGATGGTGCCGGTCTTGATCCTCGGCGCGCTCGCGCTGGCCGTGGCGCCCGCGGAGATGGTCACGCTGCGCGCGGGGATCGTGGTCTATCTCGCGGTCACGGTGATCTGCTACCTGATCCCGTCGCCGATCGGCTCGAACATCGCCCGTCTGGGGACTTTCCTGGCCGCGCCGCTGGCTGCGCTGTTGTGCTGGCCGGAGCGCAAGCGACTCCTGGCGATCGCCGCCCTGCCGCTGCTCTACCTCGGGTGGGCCGCGCCCGTGCGCGATCTCTCGAGCGCGAGCACCGACCAGTCGACCTCCACGGGCTATTACCAGCCCCTGCTGCGCTTCCTGCGCACCCAGAGCAACGGACACCCGGGGACGTTTCGCACCGAGATCCCGTTCACGCGCTTTCACTGGGAGGCCTACGTCGTCGCCACCCACTTTCCGCTCGCGCGCGGATGGGAGCGCCAGCTCGACATCAAGGACAACTCGCTCTTCTACAAGGGCCGGCTGACCGCCGGCGCCTACGACACCTGGCTGCATGAGAACGCCGTGCGCTTTGTCGCCGCCCCCGATGCCCAGCTCGATTACTCGGCCAAGAGCGAGATGGCCCTGATCGATCGCGGGCTGCCCTTCCTGCGCCTGGTCATGCGCTCGGCGCACTGGCGCGTCTACGAGGTGGTCAACGCCACCCCGATCGTCGACGGGCCGGCCACGCTCCAGGCCATGGGTCCGGATTGGCTGACGCTGTACGCCCGCAGGCCCGGCATCGACCTCGTTCACGTCCGCTTCACGCCCTTCTGGAAGCTCGCCGAAGGCTCGGGGTGCGTCGCGCCCGACGGCGCCTATACCCGACTGACTCTGCGCCGAGCCGGCCCGGTACGGCTGGTCACGAGCTTCTCCCTGAGCCGCATCCGAGCCACCAACCCCCGCTGCACCTAGACCCCGCCCCATCTCCTCGGCGGTGCTGGAGGGGGCGCCGATAGTCACCTTTTTCGTCCCTCGCGCAAAGCGCCGGGACGAAAAAGGGGCTCATCGTCGCCTCCTCGAATAGACCACCGAACACCCGCAACTCCTAACTTGGCACAGACATTTGTGAATGTAGGATGAGGACGGTATGCGTCGCTGGTTGACGGAGATAGACGCGCGGGTACTTCCCCGCGGCTGGGCTGATGCACTCCGTCAGGTGCTTCTGTTCGTGGGTGCCTACCTCGGCTATCAGGTGGTGCGCGGGCTGGTCAACGGCAACGATGTCGCCAAGGCGTCGTGGAACGCCACCAAGGTGATCAACCTCGAGCGCACGCTGCACGTCTTCATCGAGCCCAGCGTCCAGGCCTGGGCGCTCAACGTCCATTGGCTGATGGACATCGCCGACTGGAGCTACCTCAACGCCCACTACGTGGTCACGTTCGGCGCGCTCGCCTTCATCTACCTGCGCCGCAACGACTCCTTCTACTTCGTGCGCAACACCTTCATGATCGCGATGGCGATCGCGCTCGTCGGCTACGCGCTCTACCCGACGGCGCCGCCGCGTCTGATGCCCGAGTGGGGCTTCACCGACGCCATCCAGCAGTTCACCGGCATCACCGCTGAGCACGGCGCGAGCGCCGCGCTGCTCAACCTGTACGCCGCGATCCCCTCCATGCACGTCTGCTTCGCGCTCATGATCGGCTGGCCGATGTCCAAGCTCGTCCACCACAAGGCGGCGCGCTGGGCGTGGCGGTTCTACCCGGTGTACATCAGCTTCGTGGTCATCGCGACCGGCAACCACTACTTGACTGACGTCGTGCTCGGCGCCGTGACCGCCGGCGTGTCGGCGCTGTTGGCCAAGCAGCTCCTGGCCCGCGCCCGACCAGAAGCGTGGGCGTTCGCTCGCGCGACCGCGTAGACCCCTCCGCGGCCGAGTCCCCGCGCACGCACCGCTACGCGTCGGGCGGCGCGTCCCCGCCCGCGGTCACTACCCACCTAACCGCCTGAAGGCTTAGCCTACGCGCGATGGCCGAATCCACCTCACCGGTAAAACCGGGCCCGCCCCGGCAACGCCGGCCGCGGTCCCGCCGCGAGGGACCGACCACCCAGGAGCTCATGCGCGAGCGACTGATCGAGTCGCGGCTGACCCCCAACACCATCTCGCTCACGGGCTTCGCGCTCAACCTCGTGGCGGCCGCGCTGATCGTCGACCGAATGTTCTTTTTGGCGGGGATCGCCTTCATCGTCGGCTCGGTGATGGACACCCTCGACGGGCGCTACTCGCGGATGTCAGGAAAGGGCACTCCGTTCGGCGCATTTCTGGACTCGACGCTCGACCGCCTCGAGGAGGGCATCGTGCTGACCGCGGTGGCCGCCTACTTCGCCGCTCGTCACAACCAGGCGGCCGTGGCCGCGGTCGTGATCGCGGTGCTCGCCTCGCTGATGGTCTCCTACACGCGGGCGCGCGCCGAGGCCCTGGGCGTCGCCTGCAAGGTCGGTCTGGCCACCCGCCCGGTCCGCGTCGTGATCCTCTCGGCGGGACTGGTGTTCGCCAAGGGCGCGTCGATCGGCCACTTCGAGCTCCTCGCCCCCGCGGTCTACGTGCTCGCCGCCCTCAGCGCCATCACCGTCGTGCAGCGCATCCTCTACGTGCGCAAGCAGCTCATCGCGGGCGCCGCGTCCTAGCTCCACTAACCCCTCCTGGCAACGCGGGCGCCCCGTCCTAGCTGCACTAACCCCTCCTGGCAACGCCTCCTAGCCGCGCCACATCACCAACGCCGAGGCGCCCCGGCTATAGCGCCAGAATCCGCCACACCCCCAGCTCTTTCGCGGGGTGTGGGGCGTCGACTTCAAATACCCGACTCGAACTCCCACACCCCTTCGAGGCCCCGGAGGTGTGGGAAAACCTCGCCCTCTGCGGTAGACCGCTCGGTATCCTCCGGGGATGCCCCCACCGCCCTCGCCGCGACAGGGATCCGGAGGTCGCGGCGCGCGCGAACGGATTTTGCGAGCGGCCGAGATCCTCTTCCGCAAGCACGGGATCAACGCCACGGGCGTGGCTGAGCTCGCCGCCGCGGCGAAGGTGTCCAAACGCACCCTCTACCACCACTTCCCCGGTAAGGACGACGTCGTCCTCGCCTACCTCCGCGAGTGCAGCGATGACCGAGACAGCGGTCCCGAGAGTGTCCTCTCGCGGTCCGATCTCAGCCCCCGCGCCCGCTTGCTCGAGCTCTTCGTCCTCGCCGAGTCACAGAGCCGCCCCCATCGCGGGTCCCCGTTCGTCAACGCCGCCATCGAGGTCGCCGACACCCGCCACCCCGTCCACAGGTTGGCCGCCGACCTCGAGCGGGACTTCACCGAGCGCCTGGCCGGCATCGCCCGCGAGGCGGGCGCCCGAGATCCCGAGGGCGTCGCCATCCGCCTCGCCCTGCTCTACAACGGCGCCGCCGCTCACGCCGTGGTCACCGACAGCACCGAGGGCGGCCGGGTCGCCTACGCCATGGCCGCCGCCATTCTGAACGACGCGATCGACTGACGGCCCCGCCGGACCGTGCACCGAAACGGGACTATTTGTCCCGCAAAGGTGCACAGGTCCGCCTTGGCCGAGGTCTCCCGCCGCGCCCGCTCCGGCGCGGCCGCGCCCGCTCCGGCGTGTGAAGTAAACCAATGAGTTTTGTACGCGATGGTCGCCGGAGCCTTCTCTCCCAAATGCGGATACCGGTCGGTGTACATTTGTGGCGTAACAAGTGCCCGCTGCGGGGTACGTTTAGGTGACCGTCCTGCGCCCTCGCGCGGACTCCAATGATTTGAGAAGGGATGACCTCTGTGAGCAACACCAACGGCTCCGCCAACGGGAGCGCCCGCCATCAGCACGAGAAGGTCCGCGTCGCCATCATCGGCGTAGGTAACTGCGCGAGCTCGTTCGTGCAGGGCGTCCAGTACTACCGGGACGCCGATCCGACGCAGGACGTCCCCGGGCTGATGCACGTCGACCTCGGCGGCTACCACGTCCGCGACATCGAGTTCTCGGCCGCGTTTGACATCGACGCCGACAAGGTCGGCAAAGATTTGTCAGAAGCGATCTTCGCCGGCCAGAACAACACGCTCAAGCTCGGCGACGACATCCCCAACCTCGGCGTCGAGGTCATGCGCGGCATGACCCATGACGGCCTGGGCAAGTACCTCAAGGAGAAGATCACCAAGGCTCCTGGGCCCACCGCCGACATCGTCGATGTCCTCAAGGAGACCCGGACCGACGTCGTCGTCTCCTACCTGCCGGTCGGGTCAGAGCAGGCGACCAAGTGGTACGTCGAGCAGATCCTCGAGGCCGGCTGCGGATTCGTGAACTGCATCCCGGTGTTCATCGCTCGCGAGGACTACTGGAACAAGCGGTTCAAGAAGGCCGGCCTCCCGATCGTCGGCGACGACATCAAGTCGCAGGTCGGAGCGACGATCGTCCACCGCACCCTCGCGCGTCTGTTCCACGAGCGCGGCGTCAAGCTCCTTCGCACCTCGCAGCTGA
>JBAPXO010000660.1:0-2615 GCA_049284255.1 Solirubrobacteraceae bacterium
ATCGACGTCTGGCGCCTGCTCTGAGTTGAGCTTCACCGAGGGATCGATCGAGAGCTCGTCGGGCGGGATATAGGAGCGGGCGACGCCGTCCCAGAAGCCGTCCGGTCGCTCGGCGGGGATTTCGTGCGTGGTGGCTGACTCGGCGGTCGTCATCTCTAGGCCTCCAGTTCGAGCAGCAGGTTGTCGGTGGCTCGATCGCGGGTTAGGCGCTGTCCTGGTCCGATCGGCACCGTCGTGTAGGCGAGCTCGATCACGGCGGGCCCATCGAGCGCCTGCCCTCCGGCGAGCGCGGCACCGTCGTAGATCGGCGTTGCCAGGCCGCCGTGGCCTGGCCAGTGGACCTCGCGATCGGTCGCCGGCTCCGCAGCTTCCGCGGGGGGCTCGGCGCGGACGTCCCGGACCTCGCCTGGCACCCGCGCCTCCACGCGCACCGCGAACACCTCCACCGCCTGGAACAGGGCCTTGGCAAAGGCGCCGAACTGTCGCTCGTACTCGGCGTCGAAGTCCTCGAGCAGCTGCGCGCAGGCGCGCTCATCGATCGGCCCGTCCGCGATCGGGACCGGCACCGACTGCAGCAGCTGCTCGGCGTAGCGCATGAGCGCCACCCGGCTCAGCTCTGGCTCCTGGTCGGGCAGCGCCTCCCGTGCGCTCGCCTCGGCCTGCTCGACCGCGGCGGCCAGCTCGTCGGGGTTGAGTGGGCTCCGCGCCCGGCACTCGACCTCGTGGTGCTGGACGAGATCGCCGGCCGCGATTCCGTACGCCGAGAGCGTCGCCGCCCCGTTCCCGAGCGGGATCACGACCTGCTCACAGCCGAGCTCGGCGGCGAAGCCCCAGGCGTGCAACGGCCCCGCGCCGCCGTAGGCGTAAACGACGAAGTCCCGGGGATCAAGCCCCTGTTCGAGCGTCCGCTGGCGGATCAGCATGGCGGCGGCGTGGTTGTTGACGCGCAGGATGCCCGCCGCGGCCTCCTCCACGCTCAGCTCGAGGGGCTCGGCGATCGACCTGACCGCCGCGTGGGCCGCTTCGGCGTCGAGCTTCATGCCGCCGCCGAGGAACGCCTCGGGGCTGAGGAATCCCAGCACGACGTCGGCGTCGGTCACGGTCGGCTCCGTGCCGCCCCGCCCATAGCAGGCCGGCCCGGGCGCAGAGCCCGCCGAGCGGGGCCCGACCCGGAGACCGCCGTCGGAGGAGATCGAGGCGATCGACCCGCCGCCGCATGCGATCGAGCGGGCGTCGAGGTGCGGCTGGTGGAACGTGTACTGATCGATGATCTGCTGGCCCGAGACGACGGGGCGGCCATCGATCAGGAGCCCGACCTCGAACGAGGTGCCGCCCATGTCGGTCGCGATCACGTTTCCGTGCCCGGCGCGCTCGGCCAGTACCGCAACCCCGCTGACTCCCCCAGCCGGGCCCGACCCGAGCAGGCGAATCGGGCTCGTCCTGGCGTGCTCGACGTCGGCCACGCCGCCGTTTGACTGCATCACGAGCAGCCGGCCCTCGAACCCCGCCTCCTGGAGACGGTCGACGAGACTGTTGAGGTAAGCGACCGACGCGGGTCCGACATAGGAGTTGATGACCGCCGCGACCGTGCGCTCATACTCGCCCTGGCGGGGCGCGGTTTGTGAGGAGAGGCTGACAAACGCGTCGGGCGCCATCTCCCGCACCAGCTCGGCGAGCCGCTGCTCGTGGGCGTCGTTTCGAAACGACCACAGGAGAGTGATCGCGATGCCCTCAAGCTCTCCCCCGTCCAGCAGCGCCTCGAGCGTCTCACGCGCCCTGGCGTCGTCGAGGGGCGCGATCACGGCCCCGTCGGCGCCGACCCGTTCGTGGATCTCGGCGATCGCGGCCCGGGCCACGAGCGGCTCGGGCTTGCTCGTCGCCCGCACGTCGAACACCCGGTCGATCGGGATGCCGGCGGTGCGCCCGGCGCCGCGCATCATGCTCAGCGCATCGCGGTGCCCTGCGGTGGTGATGAGGCCGACCCGCGCCCCCTGGCGCTCAACGAGGAGGTTCGTGCCGATCGTCGTCCCGTGTCCGAGCCGGGCGGTCTCCGAGAGCAGCTCACGCGTCTCCTGGTCGGTTGAGCGGGCGAGCTCCTCGAGCGCCTTGAGCACCCCCTCGGACACGTCGGTGTCGTGAGTCGAGACGGCCTTCGCATGGTGCAGCCGGCCGTCCGGATCGATTCCCACGCAGTCGGTGAACGTGCCGCCGATGTCGACGCCGATGGCCCAGGGCATGTCTCTCCTCTCGCTGCGGGTCGCCGGGGCGCCCTCCCGGCGAGGCCGGGGCGGCCGACGCTTGAAGCCTTCGACGGCGTTATATACCCCTGGCGTGGACGGCGAAGCCCTTCGAGATTCCTGTCTGAGCCTTCGAGGCTCGGAGGAGACGTTCCCCTTCGGCTTTGAGACCTCGGTATTCAAGGTCGCCGGCAAGATGTTCGCCCTCTCGCGCCTGCTCGGGGAGCCACTTCGTGTGAGCCTCAAGTGTGACCCATTGCTCGCCGAGCAACTCCGCGCCGCTCACCCGGTGATCACCGCCGGTTACCACCTCAACAAGCGCCACTGGAACACCGTGCTGATCGACGGCTCGCTGCCCGATCAGATGATCGCCGACAA
>JBAPXO010000661.1:0-2205 GCA_049284255.1 Solirubrobacteraceae bacterium
CGGTCGATCGCACCGTCGCGCGCGATCGACGATCCGGCGCCGGCGGCCGCACGCGCCGCGCGACCAGGGCGACTGCCGCCATTGAGACGACGAACACGAGGCCGGCGATCACGAGCACCGCGACCCCCGCGCCCTGGAGGGGGATGGCTCCCGGGGCGGCCGGTCCAGGAACGACGGCGGGCAGAATGCCGGTGACGCGGGCGATAACGGCGACCGCGATGACGAGCGCGAATGGGATCGCCGCCAGCAGCACCAGCAGCAGCGAGCGCCACAGGATATGTCCGCGGCGGCGGGCCCGAGCGAGGCCGTCGATGGTGGTCATCGCCACCGGGACCAGGAGCGCGAGCACGAACAGCGCCATCGCCCAGCCGGGCACGAGCTTGCCGTCGAACAGGATGTAGGCCGACGGGGGGGTCAGCGTCGAGCCGCTGTCGAGCGCCGAGATCGTCTGTAAGACGGCCCGCCCGAGACCGTTGATCTGCGCCGGCCCGCCGACTGGGGCGTTGGCCGCAGGACCGAGCTCCCCAGAAGTCGAAAGCTCGACCGCCGGGATACCTCGCGCGTCAAACGGAGCCTGCTCTGAGACCGTGAACGGGAAGGCCAGGTGGGCGAACTGCCCGCCAAGGCCGGTGGCGGCAACCGACAACGAGGCTTGGGAGCTCAGCGCCGCCGCAAGCGTGTTTCGCAGCTGTGAGGGCGCCAGAGGCGGACTCGTCGACCACGGGACGATCACCGGCTGGCGGACCTGCGAGCCGGCGAGGTCACCGAGCACGATCACCCCGTCAATCGGGCCGGCGAGCGTGGAGGCGAGGTGGATCGCTCCCGCCGTCCCCTGAGAGCCGCTCGTCGAGGCCAGCACGACGGTGCGGTTGAGCGTCTCGCCCTGGAGGTCGCGCGCGAGCTCGAGCAGGGTCGCGGTTCCCGACACGCTGGCCTTCGACGGCGCGCCGAGGGCGTCACGGTGGGCGATGATCACGATGCTGCCGTTCCTCATCCCCGGCCTGACCGCGACCACGTTTTCGAGCGTCTTGGATCCGTCCACGGTTGCGCCGGAGAAGGTGTCGGTGGTCACCGCCGACTTGCCGAAGTACTGGCCGAACACGTTGGCGACCTGCACGGCAAGCGCCTTGTCGCCATCGGAGCCGGGCCGACGGGACGGATCCTGCCTGGCGATCGTATTCATCGTGGTGTAGACGTTTTGACCGTTGAAGGCCTGCGGGGAGAGCGTCGGGGTCAACGCTGACTGCTGGTTGCGCAATGAAAACGCCAGAACGATCAGCGCCAACGCCGCAACCACCAGGCCGGCCCGATAGACACGAGGATCGAGCATCGCGTGCAGGTTATCTCTACGGGTGGGCGAGGTCCGATTACTCTTAGGTAAGGAACCGCCCTCGTGCCCGACCGCTCAGCCCGCATCCTGCTGGTGGACGACGAGCAGTCGATTCAGACGCTGCTCTCTTATCCGCTGCGCAAGGAGGGCTACGACGTTGTCCAGGCCACCGACGGCCGGCAGGCGCTGGACCGCTTCGACGAGCAGCCCTTCGACCTCGTGGTGCTCGACCTCATGCTCCCGCGCATCGACGGACTCGAGGTCTGCCGCCGCCTGCGCAGCCGCAGCTCCGTGCCGATCATCATGCTCACGGCTAAATCCGAGGAAATCGACAAGGTGGTGGGACTCGAGCTCGGAGCCGATGACTACATCACCAAGCCCTTCTCCCTGCGCGAGTTCTCCAGCCGCATCAAGGCGGCGCTGCGCCGCGCCGAGATGAGCGCGGCCGCCGAGACCGGCCCCGACGAGGTCCCGCTGGAGATCTCCCAGCTGCGCATCGACTTCCCCAAGCGCACGGTCCGGGTGCGAGGGGCGGATGCCCAACTGACCTACGTCGAGTTCGAGATCCTCTCCGCGCTCGCCCGGGCTCCCGGCCGGGTGTTCACGCGGGACATGCTGCTGGCGCGCATCTGGGGCGATTCCGCCTACCGTGATCCCCGCACGATCGATGTCCACATCCGCCACCTACGCGAGAAGATCGAATCCGATCCCAAAGATCCCGAGTACCTGCACACGGTCCGGGGCGTGGGCTACCGGTTCCGTGACACCGATCTCGAGTAACTGACGGGCGGTGCCCCGGCGTACACAGATGAGGCTGTCGCTATCAAACCGGCTGGCGCTGGTCTTCTTCGCGATCACCCTGCTGGCCCTGGGCG
>JBAPXO010000662.1:0-2885 GCA_049284255.1 Solirubrobacteraceae bacterium
GACGTCGACCGCCACCGCCGGCTCCCCGGCGTCGACCCCCACCCGGGGAGCGGTCTCGTCGCTGACGTCAACGAGCGCCGCCGCCGCGCGCACGGCGTCAGCGGGTGCGTCGAAGGCGGCGACCACCCGGTCGCTCGACAGCAGCTCCCCCCCGTGGGACACGACGATCCCGTCCGCTCCCGGCCCGGTCTCGGCCGCCACCAGCACCGTGCGCATCGTGCTCATGTGTGCATCATCGCGCCAGGGCCAATGCGCGGTGTCCGACCACAGGGTGACCGCACGGCGACAGATCATCCCGGACGGTGACGACGCGGTGTCCGGCGTCCGCGACTGTAACGACGTCAACCCACTTGTCAGCAAGGAGACAACTCGCCATGATTTCGTTAATGCCCACCGGGGGCCCACGCATCGCGCGCCGCGATGTTGCCATCGCCGTGCTCTTCGCTGTTCTCGCCGTGCCCTTCGTCGGCTGGCTGCAGGACGGCCACCACGGCCACACCGTCGCGCCCGCCCGTCCCGTGATGGGCTTTCTCATCCTGCTCGCCGTCATCCCGGTGCTGTGGCGCCGGCGAGCCCCCCTGATCGCCGCAGCCGGAACGCTGATCGGCACGGCTATCCACGTCGCGGTCTACGGCACGATCACTCGCTGCGGGCTGCTCCTGCCGCTGTTGTTCGTCGAGGGCTTCGCCGTGGCCGCCTGGTTGGACCGCCGCGAGGCGCTCGTCGGGCTGGCGATCGTGCTCGGCAGCAGCGTGGTGTGCCTGTCGGCCGACGCGTCCGCGGGTTGGGGCGGCCTGACCATTGCGGTGCCGGTCACGCTTGCCGTGTGGTTCATCGGGCGGGTGGTCCGCTCCCGCTCCCGGATGGTGACCCGTCTACGCGAGAGCAACGCGGAACTGCGCGCCCAGCGGGAGACCAACGCACGTCTGGAGGTCGAGAGCGACCGCGTGCGGCTGTCGGCGGAGCTCGACGAGCTGCTGCGCACCCGCCTGTCCGAGCTGACCCAGCTCGCCGAGGCGGGGGCCTCAGACGATGACGATGCCGGCCAGGCCCTCGCCCGGATCGAGGCCGAGAGCCGCGACACCCTGGACCAGATGCGGTCGGTCGTCGGTCTGCTGCGTGACGAAGACGCCGCCACGACCGAGCCCCAGCCGACGCTTGCGCACCTTGACGCGTTGCTCCTGCACGAGAAGGGCTCCGAGGCACGCCTGACGGTGACGGGGGAACCGCGGGTCCTGCCGGCCGGCCTGGAGCTGTCGGCCTATCGGGTGGTTGAGCACCTGCTGGGTGCCACCGGCGACGCGCCCGAGGTCCATGTCGACTTCGGAGCCAACGCGCTCGAGGTGAGGGTGAGTGGTCCTACCCGCAGCAGCCGCCGGCGGAGCGAGGCCGCTCTTGACAGGGCCCGCGAGCGGTTGGCGCTGCATCACGGCAGCCTGGAGTCCGAGGTTGCCGGCGGTCACACACGGGCGACCGCCGCCCTCCCGGTGCTCGTCACCGCATGATCGGCCGCGCCGCCGCGCCGTGGTTCCTCCTGGGAGCGGCGGCCGGCAGCTGCGCCTTGCTCGTGGTGGGGGCGCTGGAGGGGCACGACATCTCATGGATGCTCCTGGTCCTACCCGTCCTGGCGTTCCTGGCCGGCCGCGCCCCCGCGTGGCCGGCCGGAGCGCTTGCCGTCGGGCTCCTGCTCGCCGGGATCGCGGCGGCCCAGCTCATCAAGTTTGACGACGGCTCGCTCGTCCCCGAGGTCATGCTCCCCCTGACCCTCTATGCGGCCGGCCTCGCCTTGCGGGGCCGCGAGGCACTCGCTGAGAGACTGGCCGAACAGGCCGACGAGCTCGAGGCCGAGCGCGACGCCTACGCCCGACTGTCGGTTCGCTACGAGCGGGCCCGGATCGCCGCCGAGCTGCACGATGTCGTCGCCCACGCCATCTCGGTGATGGTCGTGCAGGCGAGTGCCGGCCAGCGCCTGGCTGTCGGCGAGCCCGCCCGCGCCGCTGAGACGTTCGACGTCATCGCCACCGCGGCCCGCCATGCCCAGGCCGACCTCGACCGTCTAGCCGACCTGCTCGCGCAGGACGCCGCGCCAGACGGGGGTGCCGACCTTGGCCTCGTCCGCGAGATCGTCGACACGGCGCGCGCCTCGGGACTGCCGGTCACGCTGCGGGTCTCCGGCGAGACCTCCGGCGTCTCGAGCGCCGTCGCCCACGCCGCGCTACGGGTTGTGCAGGAGGGGCTTACCAACGCGCTGCGCTACGCGCCCGGGGCGGAGGTCGAGGTGGCCGTGGAGGCGCGCCCGGGCGCGCTTGAGCTCTCCATCGTCAACGGCACATCGACGGGTCCGGCCCGCCTTGGACTCGGCTCGGGACGCGGGTTGACGGGGCTGCGCGAGCGCGTGGGCGCCTGCGGGGGGACGCTAGATGCGGGACCTGACGGTGAGGACGGGTGGAGCGTGCGCGCCTGGATCGCGTGTTGAGTTGCCGGGAGACCCTGCGGCTGGGACCTCAGCGGCTACGCCGACGCCGGACAACCAGCCTCAGTTCCACAGGGCAACGGCTGGGGTGTCCTCCACAAGACACGCGGACGCTGGTACGTCGTCTGGGAGGGGGACGACGGGTACCCGCCTACCCAGACCACTCACGACGGCTCAGCCACCTATCTCGGCATGCCGCGCCGGCCTTCAACGCAGCGCAGCGGAGCCGTGAAACGTGACGGTCCGGCGCGCCACCGTACGCTGCTCGCTCACGTCGACGAGCGTGAGCGTCACCTGCGCCTTGACCGAGCGATGCGCGACGAGCAACCGCCGGCCGGCACGGCTCAGCAAGAGCACAACGGTCGTGCGCTTGTTGGCCTTCAGCCGGAAGTGGACGGACCCGAGTCCGATC
>JBAPXO010000663.1:0-1780 GCA_049284255.1 Solirubrobacteraceae bacterium
GGTCAGCAGCGTGATCACCCGGTTGGTGTCGCCTGCCTGGACGGCGTCGGCGAAGTGCTCGACGATGTCGCGCTCGCGCCTGGAATCAGGGACATGCGCGCGTTCGCGGCTAGCCGCCGGCAGACGGGTGGCAAAGGCGCTGCGAGCGCGCTTGAGCAGGCTGTTCACCGACGCTTCGGTTGTTTCGAGCATCTCGGATACTTCGCTGGCGCGATAGCCGAGCACGTCGCGCAGCACCAACACGGCGCGCTGGGAAGGGGGAAGGTGTTGCAGACCGGCGGTGAACGCGAGCGCGATCGCCTCCTTGCTTTCGTACCGCGCTTGCGGCCCAGGGGCGTCGTCGGGGATCCCCTCCAGCAGGACATCGGGATAGGGCTCGAGCCAGATGGGCTCGGCCAGCCGCGTTGGCTTGGGTGGGTCGGTCATCGGCTGCACCGCCTTAATCCGGTGACGGCTGGCGCGCAGGGCGTCCAGGCAGCGGTTGGTGGCGATCCGGTACAGCCAGGCGCGAAACGACGCGCGGCCCTCGAATTGGTCAAGCGAACGCCAGGCTGCAAGCAGGGTCTCCTGGAGCAGGTCCTCCGCGTCCTGGACCGAGCCCACGATCCGATAGCAATGCACCTGTAGCTCACGGCGATAAGGGTCGGTCAGCTCGCTGAACGCCTGCTCGTCGCCCTCTCGCGCCCGGGCCAACGCCTGCTCGATCATGTTCGGAACCTCGCATCGTCAGTTCTCTGGTCGCCTTCAGTGGTCATGACGTTCGAGCGTCTCGAAATTAGGCGCTCAACTCGCGCAGTGATAATCCGGCGGATGCCATTGCAGCCGACGTACCCGATCACCACCGATCGACTCCGGCTGCGTCCGCTGACGCTTGATGACCTGCCGGCTCTGCTGAGCTACCGGGGCAATCCCGAGGTGTGCCGTTACCTCCCGTTCGAGCCGATGGACGAGCAGGTGCTGAGGACCCGGCTGGCCGGCGACCTAGGGCGCCGTGCGATCACCGCCGAGGGTGAGGCGCTGACGCTCGGCGTAGAGCTGGCAGCCGGTGGGCGCCTGGTCGGCGACGTGGTGCTCTTTTTCCACTCCGCGAAGCATGGCGGAGGCGAGATCGGGTACGTCTTTCATCCCGACGTAGCCGGTCACGGCTATGCAACCGAGGCGTGCGTGGCGATCATGGACCTCGCGTTTGACCCGACCGCGGGCCTGGGCCTGCACCGGGTAGTCGCCCAGATGGACGCGCGCAACCACACCTCGGCGCGGCTGGCTTCCCGGCTCGGAATGCGCCGGGAGGCCCACTTCCGCAGCAACGAGTGGTTCAAGGGCGAATGGGGCGACCTCGTGACCTACGCGATCCTCGCCGACGAGTGGCATGCGCGCGGCGACGCCGGCGGATAACGCCGGCCGCTAGCGCCGTCCATACGGATCCTCGGCGGGGTGTGGCATCCCCAGGAGAGGTCGTGAGCGCTCGCCGCAAAATTCGCCGCTCAGTTTTGGCAGCCCACGACGCCTTGACTTTCAGACCGGATCAAACGGACAGCCACCAAATGACTTCGGGCCAGAGAAACAGCCACCCACCAAAGCAAGGAGAGACCGTGCGCGATGACACCAACACTGGCCGGGAGCACGAGGCCGACAGCAGCTCCGAGGCAATCCCCGACACCGTCGACCGCGCGGCTTTCCAGGCCGAGCTCGACACCCTGAGGGTCCGAGAGAAGGCGCACACTCGCGAGGGCGACGCGATCGCCGCGGAGCGGCGGCGGCTGCCGATGGTGGAGGTGGA
>JBAPXO010000664.1:0-7855 GCA_049284255.1 Solirubrobacteraceae bacterium
GCCGGCGGCCGCCGCGTGGACCTGATCGAGGTCGGCCCGGCGCACACGGCCGGCGATCTGATCGTGCACGTCCCCGACGCCGACACGGTTTTCGCCGCCGACGTCATGTTCGTGGGCGTGGCCCCCGTCATGTGGGCCGGCCCGACCGAGAACTGGATCCGCGCGCTCGACCGTATCTCGCAGCTGGCTCCCAAGGTGGTCGTGCCCGGACACGGTCCGATCTCGTCGCTTGATGACGTTGCGCTCCTGCGCGACTACCTGAGCTGGGTGCAGGCCGAGGCGGAGACCCGGCTGGTGGCCGGGGAGTCGGTGTACGACACCTCGCGCGCGCTCGTGTTCTCAGACGAGTATCGGTCGAGCCCGTGGTCAGACTGGGAGGGGCCCGAGCGGATCGTCGTCACGGTGGCGACGATCGATCGCCGCCGTCGCGAGACCTCCGGCCCCGTCAGCGAGGTCCAGCGCGCTCAGATCTTCGGTGGGGTCGCTCACCTGGCCGGCGAGCTCCAGCGCGCAGGTCGGTAACGGCCGCTAGCGCGCCAGGGCGCGGCCGGCGACTCGGCCGGAGAACAGGCAGCCGCCCAGGAACGTGCCCTCGAGCGACCGGTAGCCGTGCATGCCACCGCCCCCGAAGCCGGCGACCTCCCCCGCCGCCCACAGACCGGGGACCGGCTCGCCGTCATCGCCCAGGGCGCGCCCCGACAGATCAGTTTGAACCCCACCTAGCGTTTTGCGAGTGAGGATGTTCAGACGGATGGCGATCAGCGGCCCCGCCTTGGGGTCGAGCAGGCGGTGCGGCGCGGCGATTCGGCTCAGGCGGTCTGGCAGGTAGCGCCGCCCGGCCCGGATGGCCGTCACCTGGGAGTCCTTGGAGTAGGGGTTGACCATCTCCCGATCGCGGGCGATGATCTCGCGCTCAACGGCGGCGGGATCGAGCAGCGGCTCGTCGGTGAGCTTGTTCATCCCGTCTATCAGCGCCTTTACGTCGCTGTTGACCACGAAGTCGGCGCCGTGGTCCATGAAGGCCTGGATCGGGGCCGGTACGCCGGGGCCGACCCGCTCCTTGAGAACGCCGCGCACGCTCTTGCCGGTGAGGTCGGGGTTCTGCTCAGAGCCCGAGAGGGCGAATTCCCGCTCGATGATCTTCTTGGTGAGGATGAACCAGGTGTAGTCGTAGCCGGTCTTACCGATGTAGGCGAGCGTGCCGAGCGTGTCGAAGCCCGGGAACAGTGGCACGGGGAGCCGGTGGCCGACAGCGTCTAGCCAGAGCGACGAGGGAGCGGGCAGGATCCGGATCCCGTGGTGGCGCCAGATCGGCGACCAATTCTGGATCCCCTCGACGTAGTGCCACATCCGGTCGGCACCGATCAACCGCGCTCCGGCGCGGCGCGTGATCTCGAGCATCCGCCCGTCGACGTGCTCGGGCACGCCGGAGATCAGTCGCTTGGGCGCCGGGCCCAGGGACTCGGGCCAGTTCGCGCGCACGAGGTCGAAGTTGGCGCCGATCCCGCCTGAGGTGACGAGCACCGCGGGAGCCTTGGCGGCGAACACGCCCATCTCCACCCGGGAGCTGCCCTGGCCGCGATGGGCGTCGGAGGGCTCGAGAATCGCCCCGCTGGCGCCGTCCACGGCACCGCCGGTGACGGTCAGCTCGTCGACGCGGTGGCGGCAGAGGACCTGTACGAGCCCGCGCGCCCGTGCCTCCTTGAGGCGGCGCAGGAACGGCGCCAGGACTCCCGGCCCGGTACCCCAGGTCAGGTGGAAGCGCGGCACCGAGTTGCCATGACCGATCGCTCCATAGCCGCCGCGCTCGGCCCAGCCGGGATTTGGCAACCAGCGGACGCCCTGAGCGTGCAGCCACGCCCGCTTCTCGCCGCTCGTGAATTCCACGTACGCGCGCGCCCACCGGCGGGGCCAGTCGTCCTCGGGGCGGTCGAAAGCGGCGGTCCCCTCCCAGTCCTGCCACGCCAGCTCGAAGGAGTCCTTGATCCCGACGCGGCGCTGCTCGGGAGTGTCGACCATGAACAGGCCGCCCAGCGACCAGAACGCCTGACCTCCGAGCGAGGCCTCGGGCTCCTGGTCGAGCAGGATCACCTTCCGGCCCGCCTCGACGATCTCGGTGGTGGCCACCAGACCGGCCAATCCCGCGCCGACGACGACGACATCGGCTTCGTAGGTGGCTTCGAGCACGGCGGGATCCTATTCAGAGCGTCGCCAAAGTGGCTACGACCCCTGGCTGCCGGGTAGCCGTGACTCCGAGGGACGACAAGCCGAAAGGACCAACGTGGCCTACAAGTTCGAGACCGACGAGAGCGTTCGAGAAGCCATCCAGCGCACCGCCGACGAGCAGCTTGCAAACGCCGTCGAGCAGCTGCGCTCCCAGATTCAGGACGACCCGGTGAAGGCTGTGCACAGCGCCCGCAAGGCCGTCAAGAAGGAGCGCGCGCTGCTGCGTCTGAGCCGGGATGCCACGCGCCCGGCCAAGCGCCGGCGGCAGAACGTTGCCTTGCGCGACGCCGGGCGCGCGCTATCTGAGACGCGCGACGCCGAGGTGTTCGTGCAGGCGCTCGACGCATTGTCTGAGCGGTATACCGGCCAGGTTCCTGACGCTGCCTTCGCCGCCTTTCGTGAGCGCTTGGATGTCGATCGCCAGGACGCTCGCCGCCGGCTGTCAGATCCGACGCTTGCGGCTGAAGTGGCCGATGAGCTCGAGGCGACACGCCAGCGGATCTCGCAATGGAGCCTGCGACACCGAGGCTGGTCGGCGATCGAAGGCGGGCTTGACCGCACATATCGCCAGGGACGCCGGGCGTTTCGCCGGGCGCGATCAAAGCCCGACGTCGAGCGTCTGCACGAATGGCGTAAGCGCAGCAAGGACCTCTGGTACGAGCTGCGCCTGCTCGCGCCCGTCGGCGGTGAAGCGGTTCGCGGTCAGGTCAAGGCCGCCCACCTGCTCGCCGACCTGCTCGGCGACGATCACGACCTCGCCGTGCTTCGCGAGAAGCTGACAGAGCTTTCCGACGAGGTCGCCGCCGATCTCGATGCCGTGCTCGGACTGCTTGACCATCGCCGCGAGCAGCTCCAGTCCGAGGCCATGCACGTAGGAGCGCAGGTCTATGCCGAGTCGCCCAAGGCGTTTGCCAAGCGCATGCACCGCAGCTGGCGCGCCGGACGCGCCCGGGCCATGGCGCAGGCCGCGCACGACGATCCCGGCGATCTCGCCCAGGTCACGCGCGCGGTCGCCGCGGCCTGACGGCCGCCGAGGGCTACTCGACGACGACCGGTCGGTCGGTCACCGGGGAAATCCTCGCGCCCCGGTGCAGGGCCATGCCCAGCGCCGGTATGAACGCCAGGCCGAGAAGCACGAGCGCCCACACGAACGTGGAGGCAAAGGCGGACGCCAGCGGCCCGGCGAACGCGGCGCGGGCCGCGGGCGAGAGACGCTGCAGCGATTCGAAGCCGTTGCCGCCGGTGTGCGCGACCGCGGCTGTGCTCAGCTCGCTGGTGATCGCGGAGGCCAGGATGACCGTGAGGATGGCGGTCCCGATCGAGGCGCCGGACTGGCGGATGATGTTCATCGCCGTGCTCGTGCGGGCGATTGCCGAGCGCGGCACCGCCTGCATGGCGGCCGTCATCGTCGGCATCATCGACAGCCCCATCCCCAGTCCGAGCACGAAGCTGAACGAGCACAGGAGCACGTATGACGTGTGCGCGGTGACGAAGGCGAAGGGCGACAGACCGATCACGAGCAACGGAACCCCGGCTGCGGGCAGGTAGTTAGGTCCGTATTTGTCGGTCAGCTTTCCGGCCAGCGGCATCGTGATCATGGCTCCGAGTCCCTGGGGGGCCAGGAGCAGGCCGGCACCGAGGGCGGAGACGCCCCTGACCGACTGGTAGTACAGGGGCACGAGCAGCAGCGAGCCAAAGAAGGCGATCGCAAACAGCATGAACGTCCCGGCGGCCGCACCCGCGCGTGTGTGCGTGAAGGTGCGGATGTCAATCAGCGCCCCCTCCCCCTTGCGCCAGCTGTGGGCGAAGAAGCCGATGATCAAGACCGCCCCGACGAGAATCGGCGCCCACGACTTGACCGCGCCGAAGCCGTGATTGGCCGACTCCGCCAGTCCGTAGATCAGCAGCGTCAGACCGGGCGAGAGCAGAGCCATCCCAAGCCAGTCCATCCGGTGGGTGGGCTGCGGCTGGTCGGGCTCGAGGACGATCTGGGCGAGTACGAAGGCGACGATCCCGATCGGCACGTTGATGAAGAAGATCCAGCGCCAGGACACGTCGTCGACCAGCCAGCCGCCGAGGATCGGGCCGACGATCGGCGCCGCCAACATCGGCACCCCGAGTACACCCATGACCCGGCCCATTCGATTGGGCCCGGCCTTCTTGGTCATGATCGTCATCACCGCCGGCATGATCATTCCGCCGCCGATGCCCTGGAGGACCCGGAAGAAGATCAGCGAGTCGGCGCTCCAGGACAGGCCGGAGAGCACTGAGCCGGCCGTGAACAACACCAGCGACCACATGTAGATCCGCTTGGTGCCAAAGCGGTCAGAGGCCCAACCGGTGACCGGGATGACCGCCGCCAGGGCCAGGGTATAGCCGGTCACGACCCATTGGATCGTCGTCAGCGAAGAATGGAAATCGATCGCCAGCCGGTCGATCGCCACGTTGACAACCGTCGTGTCGAGGATCGACATGATCGCACCCAGGAGCACGACCCCAGCGACCACCAGGGTCTCGCGGTCCAGGGCGTCCGAGGGGGCGTCGGGGGAGGCCGGGGAAACAGGCACGCTCTCATCCTAGAAAGCACGCTCGTGTGGATCCGTGTCCCTTGTCACGCTCGGGTGGGGCGCCCAAAGAGCGTGACGGACGGCGATCCGCGAATCCGGATTGTTGTAAGCTCAGGCTTATAAGTTTAGGCTTACATCATGATCGATTCCCCTGAACCCGAACAGGTTGCCGCCGCGCTGCGGCTGAGCGTCGGTCTCCTCGTCCGCCGCCTGCGCCAGGTCACGGCGGAGGGCGAGCTCACCCTCCCCGAGACTTCGGCTCTCGCCCGCCTGGATCGGGGCGGCCCGACCACCGCGGCTGCGCTGGCCCGCGCCGAGCAGATCAGCCCGCAGTCGATGGGCGCGACGCTCGCGGGTCTTGAAGATGGCGGCTTCGTGAAGCGGATCCCCGACCCCGAGGACGGACGACGGATGATCCTCTCGCTGACCCCGGCGGGAACCGAGATCCTCCAGAGCCGCCGGAACGCCCGCGTGCAGGCGCTCGCGCGAGCACTGGCGATGGACTTCACCCCGGCCGAGCTTCGGCAGCTGATGGCCGCCGCACCGCTGCTCGAGCGCCTGGCTCAGAGCATCTGATGCTCAGGAGTCTGCTCGCGCAATACCGGCGGGACTCAGGCGCCGACGACGGCTACAAGTGGGTGGCGCTCTCGAACACGACGATGGCCGTGTTCATGTCGGCGCTGGACGGCTCGATCGTGATCATCGCGCTGCCGGCGATCTTCCGCGGCATCCATCTCGATCCACTGGCGCCGGGAAACATCAGCTATCTGCTGTGGATGATCATGGGCTACCGGCTGGTCCAGGCGGTGCTCGTCGTCACCCTCGGCCGCCTCGGTGACATGTACGGGCGGGTCAAGATCTACAACGCCGGCTTCGCCGTGTTCACGGTCGCCTCGGTGCTCCTCTCCTTCGATCCCTTCCAGGGCAGTCAAGGAGCGCTATGGCTGATCGGCTGGAGAGTCGTGCAGGCGTTCGGGGGGTCGATGCTCACCGCCAACTCGGCGGCGATCCTGACCGACGCGTTTCCCGCCGACCAGCGCGGGCTCGCCTTGGGGACCAATCAGATCGCCGCGATCGCCGGACAATTCATCGGCCTGCTGGCGGGAGGCATACTCGCGGCGATCGACTGGCGGGCGATCTTCTGGGTCAACGTACCGGTCGGCGTGTTCGGGACCTTCTGGGCATATCGCAAACTGCGTGAGACCTCCACGCCCGGGCCCCGCGCCCGTATCGACTGGTGGGGCAACATCACCTTCGCCGTCGGCCTGGGCGCGATTTTGATCGCGATCACCAACGGCATCAAGCCCTACGGCGGGCACGCCATGGGCTGGACCAACCCCGCGGTCTTCGGCTCGCTCATCGGTGGTCTGCTCCTCCTGGCGGCGTTCGTCGTGATCGAAGGCAAGGTCGCCGACCCAATGTTCCAGCTCAAACTGTTCCGGATTCGCGCCTTCGCCGCCGGATGCGTGGCCGGATTCCTGGCGGCGATCGCCCGGGGCGGGCTGCAGTTCATGCTGATCATCTGGCTGCAGGGGATCTGGCTACCCCTTCACGGCTACAGCTACAGCCAGACCCCGTTGCTCGCGGGCATCTACCTGCTGCCGCTTACCGCCGCCTTCCTGCTCTCGGGCCCGATATCCGGCGCGCTCTCGGACCGCTTCGGATCTCGAGGCTTCGCCACCGCCGGGATGCTGGTGTTCGGCACCAGCTTCATCGGGCTGATGCTGTTGCCCGTCGACTTCCCCTACTGGAGCTTCGCGCTGCTGATCCTGCTCAACGGGATCGGGGTGGGCATGTTCGCCGCCCCCAACTCATCGTCGATCATGAGCAGCGTCCCGGCGTCGCAGCGCGGAGCCGCGTCGGGCATGCGCTCGACCTTCCAGAACTCGGGCACCGCGCTTTCGATCGGGATCTTCTTCTCGCTGATGATCGCGGGGCTCGCGACCACGCTCCCGACGGCGCTGGCCAGCGGGCTTCACGAGCACGGCGTGCCGCTTGCCGTCGCCCATCAGGTCGGGTCGCTGCCGCCGGTGTCGTCGCTCTTCGCCGCCGTTCTCGGCGTCAATCCCGTGGCCCACCTACTGGCTCCCAGTGGCGTTCTGGCCACGCTGCCCGCGTCCAGCCAGCACGTCCTTACCGGCAAGGAGTTCTTCCCGCATCTGATCTCCGGACCGTTTCACCATGGGCTGACGATCGTCTTCGTGGCGGCCGCCGCGATGTCGGTGCTCGCGGCGTTCGCGTCGCTGCTGCGGGGCGGCCGCTACATACACACCGAGACCGCCGACGAGCTGCCGGCCGCGACCGCCTGACCCGTTATCTGCGTCGTTCACACCGAAGGAGACATACGCATGACCGACACGCCCCCCAGCATCGACCCCGCCCGCACCGCGTTGCTGGTGATGGACTTTCAGAACGCCATCGTTGACATGCTCGAGAACCCCGAGGAGCTCCTCGCCCGCGCCGAGGACGCGATCGCCCGGGTCCGCGACCGGGACGGCCACGTCGGCTATGTCCGGGTGGCGTTCGCGGACGCCGACTACGAGGACATTCCCGAGACGAGCATGATGGGCGCGCGCGTGGCCTCGTCGGGCACGGCGTTTCACGCCGACTCCCCCACGACCCAGCTTCACGACCGGGTGGCGCCCGTGGACGGCGACATCATCGTCCGTAAAACCCGCGTCGGCGCCTTCTCTACGACCGATCTCGACGAGCAGCTACGGGAGCGCGACGTCGACACCCTGATCCTGGCCGGCATCAGCACCAGCGGCGTCGTCCTCTCGACCGTCCGCGACGCCTCGGACCGTGATTACCGCGCGTACGTGCTCGCCGATGCCAGCGCCGACCCCGAACCCGGCGTGCACGAGTTCCTCACCGAGCGGATCTTCCCTCGGCAGGCGCACGTGATCACGGTCGCTGAGCTCGAGGATCGGCTCGTCGCGTCCTAGCGGCGTTTAGTCGGCGTCGCGCGGATCCATCGGGCGGGTGTCCGTCGGGCGGACGGCGCTCTGGAGCGGGTAGACGGTCAACTCGCTCGGACGAGCCAGCAAACCGTCGAGCGACAG
>JBAPXO010000665.1:0-3622 GCA_049284255.1 Solirubrobacteraceae bacterium
CCTCCGTGGTGACGTGCATCGCCTCGTCGAGCTCGCGGCGTACCAGCGACAGCGAGAGTGACGGGCCGGTCGCCGGCTCGGTCAGCAGGCGGTCGACGAAGTAGCGGTAGCCGGCTTCGGTGGGCACCCGGCCGGCCGATGTGTGCGGATGGGCGAGCAGCCCCAGTTCCTCGAGGTTGGCGAGCTCGTGCCGGATGGTGGACGGGCCCCACTCGAACTCCGCGCTGAGCGCCTTGGACCCCACGGGCGCGCCCGCGTCGAGGTAGTCCTCGACGAGACGGCGCAGAACCAGCTCTTGGCGGTCGGTGAGCATCAACCCCGATTTTAGTTCGGGCCCGGCGGGCTCCTCGCCCACCCGTCGCGCCACGGGCGCTAGTCCACGCGGATGTCGGCCTCGCCGTTGCGGATGATGCGCTTACCGCCCTGCTCAGCCTGGGAGTCGACGATCGCGCGGCCGTCGGTGATCTCACGCACCTTGCCGTGGACGACCACCTCCTGCTCGAGCATGCCCATGCCGCGGAACTGCACCGCGAGGCGCTCCAGCTTGTCGGGTCCGCCGAGGGCCTCGCTGTGGGCGCGCGCCACCTGGGCCATCGTCCACAGACCGTGGAGGATCCGGCCGGGCAGGCCCACCTGGCGGGCGAACTCCTCGTCGACGTGGATCGGGTTGAAGTCGCCCGAGGCGCCCGCGTACCGGACCGTGAGGTAGCGGTCGGGGGTGACCTTGAGCTCGAACTCGTCGCCAGCCTGCATGGCCTTTTGTCAGCCCCCGCGCACGATGTTGGTCCAGATGCCGGTGCAGACCGTCTCGCCGAGCTGGTTCTCCGAGACCGTCTCGAACAGGTAGAAGCCCATCCCGCCGCGCTCCGAGACGTCCTTGACCGAGGCGCGCGTGGTGATCTCGTCGCCGGCGACGACGAGCGGCCCCCAGCGAAACTCCTGTCCCCCATGAACCATGTGGGCGAAGTCCAGGCCGACCTCGGGATCGAACAGCGGCGCCGACATCGCCTGGCCGCTGAAGACAACGGCGAACATGGGCGGGGCGACCACATCGGCGAAACCGACGGCACGGGCGGCGTCGGGATCGATGTGGATCTGGTTGCTCTCGCCCACCGCGTAGGCGTACTCCCTGACCTTCTCGCGCCCCACGGCATAGGTGGTAGGGGCGTAGGTCTTGCCGATCGCGTCCGTCTTGAGCGCCATGCCCCGCGAGTCTATGGGTCCGTCGTGGGCAACGTCAGATGATCACGGGGACCGCGCCGCCGTCGACCGACCAGGCGGCCCCGGCCACATCGGAGGCCGCCTCCGAGCACAGGAAGACGATCACCTGCGCGATCTCGGTGGCATCGGCCAGGCGCCTGATCGGAAGCCCGGCGGCCGCGGCCTCGAGCACCTCCTCGCGCGTCCCGCCCCGTTGGGCGACCGTCTGATCGACGAGGCCTCCGGGATCGAGCCACAGCTCGCTCGCCACCGGTCCCGGGGTCACGGCGTTGATGAGGACCCCATGCTGGGCGTAGGCGTCGGCGTAGGCGCGTGAGAGCGACAGGGTCGCCGCCTTGGTCACCGAGTAGGCGACGTTGCGCTGACCGGGGCGTTTGCCCGAGGAGGAAGACACATTGACCACCCTCCCCCAGCCGCGCTCGCGCATCCGCGGGATCGCGGCGCGCATGAGCCGCATCGGCGCCATCACGTGAATCTCCCACTGGGCCTGCCACTCCTCGTCGGTCAGATCCTCGATCGAGCGCACCTCGCTGGTGCCCGCGCCGTTGACGAGCGCGTCCACGCGACCGAAGTGATCCTGGCACGCCGCGACCGCGCTATCGCCAGCATCGGTTTCGATGACGTCGACCGACAGCCACCGCGCCCGTTCCCCGGTCTGGTCGCAGGCGGCGGCCGCCTCCTGCAGCGCCTGCTCGCCGCGCCCGAGCAACAGGACGTTCGCTCCCTCGGCGCAGAGCAGGCGGGATACCTCGCGGCCGATGCCACGAGAGCCGCCGCTGACGATCGCGGCGCGGCCGCTGAGACCAAGGTCCATGGGCGCCCATTCTCCCCTAAGCGAGCGCGCCCAAACCCTCCGCCGGACCACCGTGTGACGAGATGCCCCCGCGCGCTGGAGGGCGATACCGTGCCTGATTGGACATGAACGCGCTCGCAGCGGCTCTCGCCCCGGTGCACCAGCAGTATCTGCTGGAGGCCCGACAGATGCAGGCTCTGTCGTTCACGGTCCACATCCCGCTGGTCTGCTTCGGGATCGCGTTTCCGGTGATGGTGCTGTTCGTCGAGGCCCTGCACGTCCGGACGAGGGATCCGCTGTACCGGACGCTGGCGCGGCGTTGGAGCCGGCTGATGGTGGCGCTGTTCGCCGTCGGGGTGATCACCGGAACGATTCTGAGCTTCGAGATGGGGCTGCTGTGGCCCAATTTCATGGCGACCTTCGGAAGCGTCTTCGGGCTGGGCTTTGCGATCGAGGGCTTTTCCTTCTTCATGGAGGCGATCTTCATCGGGATCTACATCTACGGCTGGGATCGACTCTCGCCTCGCCTCCATCTGCTGAGTGGAATCCCCGTCGTGATCACCGGCTTTACGGGCTCGCTGATGGTGATTGCGGTCAACGCCTGGATGAACCATCCGGGGGGGTTTCACCTGCACGACGGGAAGGTCGTCGGTGTCAACCCGCTGTCGGCCCTGTTTGGCAACTCGTTTCTGTGGTCGGAGCTGATCCACATGTACATCGGGGGCTACATGGTGGTCGGCTTCCTGGTCGCCGGCTGGTATGCGTTCTGCCGGCTGCGTGGGCGATGGAGCCGGTATGAGCGGGTCGCGCTCACGATCCCGCTGACGATCGCGGCGCTGGCGTCGCCGGTGCAGGTGCTGGTCGGCGACTGGGTGGCCCGGACGGTCGCCGTCTCCCAGCCGGTCAAGCTGGCCGCGCTCGAGGGGCTCTACCCGACCACACGCGGCGCCTCCGAGCACATCCTCGGCTGGTACACCGACGACCAGGTCAAGTACGGGATCGCCATCCCCCACCTGCTCTCGGTCCTCGCGTTCCACAGCTGGAACGCCACCGTCAAGGGGCTCGACACTGTGCCCGCCAGTCAGCGGCCGCCGATCAACGTCGTCCGCTACTCGTTTCAGACGATGGTCGGGATCGGGACCCTGCTGGCCGTTCTGGGAATCTTCTACCTGGTCGTGCGGGTCCGGCGAAGGCGGGTGCCGGCATCACGCTGGTTTGGTTGGGCGGTGATGGTCGCTGGGCCGGGGGCCCTCGTCGCGCTGGTCGCCGGCTGGGTGACCACCGAGGTCGGCCGCCAGCCGTGGGTCGTCTACCGGGTGATGCCGACTGTCGACGCTGTCACTGGAGCCAAGGGGATACCGGTCGGCTACGGGGCTCTGGTCGCCACTTATCTCGCGCTGGCGGTCGCGGTCGCCTGGATCCTCCGGCGGCTGGCGCGGATGCCGCTCGAGCCCTTCTCTTCCGAGCCGCCGGCCGCCGCCGGGTCCACGACGGTTACCGAGGCGGCCTAGTCGGATGCTCGACACGCTGCCACTCGTTTTCGTCCTCGCCGGCCTGGTGCTCTACACCGTCCTGGCGGGAGCCGACTTCGGAGCCGGGCTCTGGCAG
>JBAPXO010000666.1:0-3716 GCA_049284255.1 Solirubrobacteraceae bacterium
CGTTCCAGCTGCGCCTGGATGGCAGCACCGGCTCAGGCGGCCGTCTGGGCGGCTTCCGCGGCCGGACCGGTGGCAACCCCTTCCTGCGGGGGCGTCCGCCGGGCCTTGCCCCTGCGGCGGCGCTCCCACCGGGGACGTTCGGGGAGCTCCTGGATCCCCAGGGCCAGGTCATCCGGCAGCGAACCTTCAGCTACGGAGAGACGACGACGACCCCGACGCTTCCCGCTCACCCCCCGGTCAGCCGCCCCGGCTCCAAACCCGCGCTGTTCACGGTCACCTCGACCACGGGCTCCGGAACCCGCTACCGAGCGATCGCCTTCGCGGTCGGGGCCAACACGGCGATTGTCGGCGTGCCCCTTCGCGAGGCCGACCAGACGCTGCATCGGCTGATCATGGTCGAGATCCTCGTCGGCGTTGGAGTGATCGTGGCCCTGATCGCACTCGGCTGGGTGGTGATCCGCATCGGGCTGCGACCGCTGGAGAAGATGGGGCGTGTGGCCTCCGAGATCGCCGGCGGCGACCTTTCGCGCCGGATCGCCCCCGCCGAGCCCCGGACCGAAGTCGGGCGTCTGGCGCTGTCGCTCAACGAGATGCTCGGCCAGATAGAGCGGGCCGTTGGCGACAGCCGGCGCAGCGAACAGCGCCTGCGGCGCTTTCTCGCCGACGCCTCGCACGAGCTGCGGACGCCGCTGGCCTCCATTCGCGGCTATGCCGAGCTGTTTCGCATGGGCGCCGCCGATGATCAGGCCACGCTCGCCCGGGCGATGAGCCGGATCGAGGCCGAGGCGGCACGTATGGGCGTCCTCGTGGAGGATCTCCTCCTACTCGCCCAGCTCGATCACGAGCCCGAGCGCCGCCAGGTCCCGGTGGACATGCTCGAGCTCGTTGGCCACGCCGTCCAGGACTCCAGCGTGATCGCTCCCGAACGCGAGATCACCCTGCACGCCGACGACCCCACGACGGTGCTCGGAGTTCCCGACCAGCTGCGCCAGCTGGTGGCCAACCTGACCCGCAACGCAGTCATCCACACCCCACCCGGGACACCCATCGAGCTCTCACTCACTCACGAAGCCCAGCAGGCGCGCCTCGAGGTCCGCGATCACGGACCGGGCCTGCCGACGGACGCCGGCGAGCAGCTCTTCGAACGCTTCTGGAGGACCGAGGGCGGCCGGCGCCGGGGCCGCGGAGGCGCCGGCCTCGGGCTGGCAATTGTCCGCGCAATCGTCACCGCCCATCACGGAACGGTCACCGCCGAGAACGCTCCCGGCGGCGGCGCGCTGTTCGTGGTCAGGCTCCCGTTGGCCGAGACCGCCGCTCGCTCTCAGGAAAGTCTCAGCCTTCTCACGGCCGACTCTTACTCGGATCGCTCACATTGAGCGACCGACGATGGTCACCACGACGACGAGAGCCCCTGCGTGAGGTTGCGCAATTCTTGGTACCTGATCGCGCTTGCGGTGCTGGGCGTGGTGGTCGTCGGCGCCGCGGTGCTCGAGGTAGGTCCGCCGACGAGCACGGCACGAACGTCGCGGGAGGTCGTTACGGCGGAGAAGGGCGTCGTGCAATCGACCGTGTCGGGGACCGGCAACGTCGAACCCGGCACCGACGTCGAAGCCAATTTTCAAGCCAGCGGAACGCTCCAGCACCTTTACGCCAGCGTCGGCGAGCACGTTGTCAAGGGCCAGCTGCTGGCGACCCTGGACCCCACCTCGGCCGAGCTGACCCTCTCTCAGGCGCAGGAAAACCTGACCTCAGCGGAGGACCAGCTGACCAGCGCCGAGGACGCCACCACGACGACAACGACGACGAGCTACGACAGCACGGGTTCCTCGGGCGAGTTCGTCTCTGATTCGCATAACTCGACGACCACGAGCGGTCAGACCCAGACCACCGGCCGGGGGACCACGTCCACGCCGACTACGACCAGCGGCTCGTCCGGGCGGTCGCGGACCTCGGGCTCGTCCTCGGGCTCTTCCGAGGGCTCCTCGACGGGCTCAGGCACCTCGGCAGGCTCGGGCTCCTCAGGCACCGGGTCCTCGGGTTCGTCTAAGAGCTCGACCTCGTCGAGCGGGTCGAGTGGCTCCAGCGCCGAGACGCCGACCGAGAAAGCCGCGAACGTCGCCTCGGCCCAGGCCTCGGTCGACAGCGCCGAGGCGTCGGTCCACAGCGCCCAGACTGCACTCGATCAAACCCACCTCTACGCCCCGGCCTCGGGAACCGTCGTCTCGGTGGCCAGCATTTCCCCTGGGGACACCGTAACGTCCGGATCGAGCTCGTCATCTGCGTCGAGCTCGTCGGGGTCGGGCTCCTCGGGCACCTCGACCACTGGCTCGTCGGGATCGGGGTCGGGCTCGTCTGGTTCCACGAGCGCCGGAAGCCTCGGCGGCTCGAGCAGCTCGTCCTCGTCGAGCAGCTCGGGGGTCGTGGAGATCGTCAACGCGAGCAAGATGACGATGACCGTCGCCTTCAGCGAGTCCGACGTGAGCAAGGTCAAGGTCGGACAGCCGGCCACGGTCACCCTCGAGGCGCTGTCCGATGTTGAACTCGGCGCCCATGTGAGCTCGATCTCCTCCCTCGGCACCACCAGCGACAGCGTGGTCAGCTACGACGCCACCCTCACGCTCGACCAGCACGACAGCCAGGTCAAGCCGGGGATGAGCGCCTCGGCCTCGGTGGTCACCGGCCAGGCACAGGGGGTCACGCTGCCCAACAGCGCCGTGCCGGGGACGAGCTCGGTCTCAAGCGTCAACGTGCTCAAGAACGGCAAGACGGCCGCGACCCCGGTGGTGGTGGGCGTGCGCGGGGACAGCCGTACACAGATCGTCAGCGGGTTGAGCGCCGGCCAGCAGGTCGTGGTGACGACGACCCTCCCCTCTTTGGGTACGAGCACAAGCTCCTCGGGCTCCTCGGGCTCCTCGGGCACGCTCGGAGGCTCCGGACTGGGCGGTGGGGCCTCGCGCTTCCTCGGCGGCGGTGGCTTCGCCGGTGGCGGAGCGGGCTTCGCCGGGCGATTCGGTGGCGGCGCTGGCGCTGCCCCTGGCGGAGGCGGTTGATGGCCGCCCGGCCGCCGGTCATCGACCTCCAAGAGGTCACGAAGACCTACTCGGTCGGCGAGATCGCCGTCCACGCCCTGCGGGGCATCACGCTGACGATCGAGCGCGGCGAGTACGTCGCGATCATGGGCAGCTCGGGCAGCGGCAAGAGCACGCTGATGAACATCCTGGGCTGCCTCGACGCCCCCTCGACCGGCGTCTACCGGCTCAACGGCCTCGACGTCCGCTCGGCTGACGAGGACGACCTCGCTGATCTGCGTAACCGGGAGATCGGGTTCGTTTTTCAGAGCTTCAACCTGCTCCCCCGCACCCGGGCGATCGCCAATGTCGAGCTTCCGCTCTCCTATGCCGGCTTGCCGCGCGCCGATCGCCGCCGGCGGGCGGCGTCCGCGTTGCACGAGGTCGGCCTCCACGAGCGGGCGCTGCACCTCCCGTCCGAGCTCTCCGGCGGTCAGCAGCAGCGGGTGGCGATCGCGCGGGCGCTGGTGACCAACCCCGCGATGATCCTCGCCGACGAGCCCACCGGGAACCTGGACACGACCTCGACCCGGGAGATCCTCGCCGTCCTCGAGCGCCTCAGCGAGGAGGGACGGACGATCATCCTGATCACCCACGAGCACGAGGTCGCCACCCATGCCGATCGGGTGATCGAGCTCAGCGACGGGC
>JBAPXO010000667.1:0-6582 GCA_049284255.1 Solirubrobacteraceae bacterium
GGTCTGGTCTTGGCCCTGGCGGGCTGCGGCCAGAGCTCCTCGACGTCTCGTAAGCAGGTCTCCGCCTACATCACCGAGGTCAAGCATGTCGAGACGGCGCTGACCCCGCCGCTGACCACGGTCACCCGGATATCCGCCCAGGTCACCGCCAAGGGGGGAAAGAACCTGCTCGGCCGGACCCCACTGACCAGCGCCAAGCGCCAGCTCAAGGTCGCGCTCGCCCAGATCGATGTCCAGGAGCAGCGTTTGCGTGCCCTCCCGGCCCCGGCATCAGCCGCCAACCTGCGCTCGCTGGTCCTCCGGCTGACCTCTGACCAGGCCGCCCTGACCCATCAGCTCGCGCTCCTGGTGGCCTTCCTCCCGCGCTTCAACGCGACCGTCGCGCCGCTTCAGCCGGCGTTGATCCGGCTCGAGAAGGTGCTCTCCGAGCGCCAGGCCAGCGGCACCGCGGCCGTCACCGCGCTCTACACCGCCAAGGCCCAGGCCCTGCGCCGCTTTGAGAGCACGACGGACCAGATCACCGGCCGACTGCGTCCTCTGAGCCCGCCGTTGGTCTCAAAGCCCGCCTACGACGCTCAGCTGACCTCCCTGCGGGGGATGGGGACGAGCGCCGGCAAGCTCGCCAGCGCCCTGGCAGGCGGCCATCCCGGCGATGTGAGGCCGTTGCTGATCGATTTCGACAAGGCGGCGCTCGCCACCCACACCAAGGCCGTCCAGCGTCAGCAGATCGCCGCCATCCGGCGCTACGACGCCCGGTCCAGGCAGCTCACGATCCTCGCCGAGGACATCTCGCGCGAGCGCCTGCGGCTCTCCAACACGCTGAAGTAGGCCTCCGCCAGGAGCGTTCTACCCTCTCCGAGGGGAGCCTCCTTCCCAAAAGGCATGAACGCGGATTGCCTTTTGGTAGATTCAATCAGCCAGGCTGGACTGTGGCCGCACCGATCCCCACCCGTAAGGAGCCCGATGGAGCCCGCCTCGCTTGAAACTGCCAAGAAGGCCCGCACAGGCTCGCTGGAGAACCCCGAGGTCGTCGAGGACGTTCCCGGGCACGTGATCCCGATCCTGGAGCGGGAATTCGACGACTTCGATACCGAATCGACGCGCTACCTCAAGGGCGACCTGCGCGAGGAGGACTTCATCAAGTTCCGCCTCAAGCAGGGGGTCTACGGCCAGCGCCAGCCCGATGTCCAGATGGTGCGCGTGAAGCTGCCGATGGGCGGCGTGACCCCTGACCAGCTGGATGCCTTCGCCACGGTGATCGAGAAGTATGTGCCGCTGCGCAAGGGCCACGTGACCACCCGCCAGAACATCCAGATGCACCACGTTCCCCTGCCCGACGCCGCGGAGCTGATCCGTGAGCTCGGGGACTCCGGCCTTTCGAGCCGCGAGGGCTGCGGCAACACGATGCGCAACGTCACCGGCGACCCCCGAGCGGGCACCCTCGACGGCGAGCTCTTCGACGTCACCCCGTACGCGGGCGCCTACGTGCGCTACTTCGTCCGCCACCCCACCACCCAGGCGATGCCGCGCAAGGTCAAGACCGCCTTCGCCGCCAACGACGCCGACAACGCGATCACTGGCATCCACGACATGGCCTTCATCCCGCGCGTCCGCGATGGGGTCAAGGGCGTCGAGGTCCGCGTGGGCGGTGGCACCTCGATCATGCCCCGGATCGCGCCCATGCTCTATGAGTTCGTCGAGCTTGACAACGGCGATTACCTCAAGGTCACCGAGGCCTGCATGCGGATCTTCGATCGCCAGGACTTCTTGCGCGTCAACCGCGCCCGCGCCCGGATCAAGGTCCTGATCGACAAGATCGGGATCGACGCCTTCCGCGATCTGGTGGAGGAGGAGCTGCAGGGTGACTGGGTCGGCGAGCGTGACTTCTCGCTCGACGAGATCCTCCTCGAGGTCGACGAGCAGGCAAATGCCCCGGGCCCGGATGGCGGCTACGCGTCCCCCAACGGCGACCGCCGCGAGTTCGACCATTTCCTGGAGTCCAACGTCATCCCCCAGCGCCAGAAGGGCTTTGCCACCGTCGAAGTCAAGATCCGTCGCGGCGACCTCGTCCCTGAGCAGCTGCGCGGGCTGGCGGAGATCATGCGGCGCTACTCCGGTGGTTACGCGCGCACGACCGTGCACCAGAACCTCGTCCTGCGCTGGGTCCGCGATGAGTCGGTCTACGAGGTCTGGAAGGCGCTGGGCGAGCTCGATCTGGGTCAGGCCGGCGCCGACGAGATCACCGACGTCGTCAGCTGCCCGGGGACCGATTCCTGCAAGCTGGGAATCACCAGCTCGATGGGGCTCAACCAGGCCGTTCAGGACCGGGTCGTGCAGATGGAGCTCTCGGATCCCCTGACGCGCAGGATCCACATCAAGATGAGCGGCTGCCCGAACGGCTGCAGCCAGCACCACATCGCCGATATCGGGTTCTACGGGGCCTCGATCAAGGTCGGCGAGCGGACGATTCCCGCCTACATCCCGCATATCGGCGGGGCGTACGAGGGCGGCGATGTTCGCTACGGTCAGCGGCTCAAGGCGCGTCTTCCCGCCAAGCGCGTGCCCGAGGCCGTCGAGCGGTGGATACGCTTCTATGAGTCCGAGCGCACCGACGGTGAGGGCTTTAGGACTTTCGTCGATCGCGTCGGCGCCGCTGAGTTCGAGCAGCGCGTGAAGGACTTGACGATGCCGGTCGAATTCAACCTGCAGAACATGAACTACTTCATCGACTACACCAAGGACGCCCCGTTCGAGGTTCAGCGCGGCGAAGGAGAGTGCGCGGTTTAGTGGCGACGCTAGCTCCCGACCTTGAGAACGCGACCGCCCAGGAGGTCCTGGCCTACGGAGTGGAGAACTTCCACCCCCGGCTGACGCTCGCCTGCTCGTTTCAGAAGGAGGAGTCGGTCCTCTTTCACATGCTGTCGCAGATAGAGCCGCGGGCGCGGGCGTTCGTGATCGACACCGGCGTCCTGTTCCCGGAGACGCTGGCCACCTGGAAGCGTTTCGAGGAGCGCTTCGACCTCCAGGTCGATGTGCTCGACGCCAGCAGCCCCGGCGAGCCCTGGACGGCCCAGAACTGCTGCGGCGTCGTCAAGGTGGAGGCGCTGGAGCGCGCGCTGGCCGACGTCGAGGCCTGGATAACGGGCATCCGGCGAGAGCAGGCTCAAACCCGCGCGGCCGCCCCCAAGCTCGAGCGCGACGAGCGCCGCGACATCTGGAAGCTCAACCCGCTCGCCGACTGGTCAGAGAAGGACATCTGGCGCTACATCTTCGAGCACGACCTGCCTTACAACCCGCTGCACGACGAGGGCTATGCCTCGATCGGCTGCGCCCCCTGCACGCTGCCCGGCGCGGGCCGCGAAGGGCGCTGGGCCGGAGAGGACAAGACCGAGTGCGGCATCCACGAGTGACTGCTTCCCAGGCGCGATGAACCCGTTTCACTACGAGCTCTCGCACCTCGAAACCCTCGAGGCCGAGTCGATCCATATCTTCCGCGAGGTCGCCGCCGAGTTCGAGCGACCCGTACTCCTGTTCAGCGGCGGCAAGGACTCGATCATCCTCCTGCGGCTGGCTGAGAAGGCATTCCGACCCGGGAAGTTCCCGTTCCCGATCATGCACGTCGATACCGGGCACAACTTCCCCGAGGTGATCGAGTTCCGCGACCGGATCGTCTCCTCGCTCGGCGAGCGGCTGATCGTGGCCAGCGTGCAGGACTCGATCGACAACGGTCGCGTCGCCGAGGAGACCGGCCCTCGGGCCTCGCGCAACCGGCTGCAGACCACGACGCTGCTGGACGCGATCGAGGAGCACGGCTTCGACGCCGCGTTCGGCGGGGCGCGCCGCGACGAGGAGCGCGCCCGGGCCAAGGAGCGCATGTTCTCCTTCCGGGACGACTTCGGCCAGTGGGATCCCAAGCGCCAGCGCCCGGAGCTGTGGTCGCTCTACAACGCGCGGATCCGCAAGGGCGAGCACGTGCGCGTGTTCCCGATCTCCAACTGGACCGAGCTCGACGTGTGGCAGTACATCGCCACCGAAGGGCTCGAGGTGCCCTCGATCTACTTCTCGCACGAGCGCGAGGTGTTCGCGCGCGACGGCATGCTCTACGCCCACAACGACTTCATGGAGCTGATCGAGGGGGAGGCGCCGTTCTCGGAGTCGGTGCGCTACCGCACCGTCGGCGACATGACGTGCACGGGCGCCGTGCGCTCTCGGGCGACCACGCTCGAGGAGGTCGTGGCCGAGATCGCCGTCACCCGGATCACCGAGCGCGGCGAGACGCGCGCCGATGACCGTGTCACCGAGGCGGCGATGGAAGACCGCAAGCGCGAGGGCTACTTCTGATGGCCGCGACGGCGCAGTCAAACGGCTACTCGGTCAAGCGGCGCACGACGGAGCTTCTGCGGATCGCTACCGCGGGCTCGGTCGACGACGGCAAGAGCACCCTGATCGGGCGGCTGCTGCACGACTCCAAGTCGATCTTCGAGGACCAGATGGACCACGTCGTCCAGACCTCCGAGCGCCGCGGCGACGGCTACGTCAACCTGGCGCTGCTCACCGACGGCCTGCGCGCCGAGCGTGAGCAGGGGATCACGATCGACGTCGCCTACCGCTACTTCCAGACCCCGCGCCGGAAGTTCATCATCGCCGACACCCCGGGCCACGAGCAGTACACCCGGAACATGGTCACCGGCGCCTCGACCGCCGATGTCTCGATCGTCCTCGTGGACGCCCGCAAGGGGGTCTCCGAGCAGACCCGTCGCCACGCCTACATCGCCTCGTTGTTGCGCATCCCGCACCTCGTGGTCTGCGTCAACAAGATGGACCTGGTCGGCTATGACGAGGACGTCTTCTACAACATCCTTGAGGAGATGACCGACTGGGCGGCGCGGCTGGCGATCCCCGACATCACGTTCATCCCGATCTCGGCGCTGAACGGCGACAACGTGGTCGAGCGCTCGGACGCCATGCAGTGGTACGGCGCCTCGACGCTGCTCTACCACCTAGAGCACGTCGTGATCGCCCCTGACCGCAACCTCAACGACGTCCGCTTCCCCGTGCAGTGGGTGATCCGGCCGATGTCTGACGAGCATCACGACTACCGCGGCTATGCCGGGCAGGTCGCGGGCGGGGTGCTGCGCCCCGGCGACGAGGTCGTTGCCCTGCCCGGCGGCCAGCGGACGACCTTGGCGTCGATCGACACCTACTCGGGTCCCGTGGAGTCGGCCTTTCCGACGATGTCGGTGGCGCTGCGCTTTGAGTCAGAGATCGACGTCTCCCGTGGCGACATGATCGTCGCCCCCGAGGACGCTCCAGTCAGTGCCCGGGAGTTCGAGGCCATGGTGTGCTGGATGAGCGACCAGCCGCTGGCGCCCCGCGGCCGCTACGCGATCAAGCACACCACACGTACCGCCAGAGCGGTCGTGGAGCAGATCGAGCACCGGATGGACGTCAACACCCTTCAGCACGTCCCCGCCGATCAGCTCGCGCTGAACGAGATCGGGCGCGTGCACCTGCGCGCCAGCTCGCCGCTGGTCGTCGATCCCTACGCACGGAATCGCACGACGGGGAGTTTCATCCTCATCGATGAGAGCACCAACGACACGGTCGCCGCGGGCATGATCGTGTCCGCAACCGCGTAAGAGGCTGTCGCAGACCTCTCCCGAGCGCCGGCCGCGCGGCAAAAGTTCAGGGGGGGCACCCGACGCGGGAGAACCTTCGTCCGCCGATCATCGGACGATGGACATATCAGGCAGGGATTTGGAATTGCGCGTGACGGTCGCGGGAGCCGACCCTCTGCGCGGTAGCGTGCGTCTGTCCGAAGGTGACAGGCGCGAGTTCTGGGGCTGGCTCGAGCTGGCTGAACTGATCACGCAGGCTTGCGACGACGCCGGCGATGCGCCGGCGGTCGATGGCTCGCCTGCGCTGGACTGATCGACCGGACCATGTCGGGATTCTCAGACAAATTTCAGGTGGGGGTCCCGATGCGAACCACCGTCAATCAGAGCAAGCTCCACAACGTCGATTGAGTCAAACGGTAACCGGGGGCCAGGGACCACGACCGGGGCCGGGGAACGGGGGCGTACGGGACCGGGACGCTCCGGGTGCGGACAAGAAGCCGCGCTCGGAGCGTTCGCGCTGACCGCGAGGCTGTTTTAGTCCTCGAGCGTTCCGGCGAGGCGCTGCGCAACCTGCTCACGCGCCTGGGCGCCCTGCAGGTCGAGCTTCTGGTAGACGTGGCCGAGATGGGTGCCGACCGTCTTGGCGGTCACGAACAGGGCCTGTGCGATCTGACGGTTCGTGAGCCCGGCCGCGGCCAGCTCGGCCACGCGCAGCTCGGAGGGGGTGAGCGCCTCGGGTCCCGAAAGCCGCTCGCGGCGGGGGTGCGCCCCGCTGGCCTGGAGCTCTTCTCGGGCGCGCTCGGCCAGGGGCTGTGCGCCGCATTCGTGGGCGAGCTCCATCGCCTCGCGTAGGGGCTCGCGGGCCGCGGCGCGCTGCCCGCTCCGGCGCTGCGCGGAGCCCAGGTCACAAAGCGCCCGGGCGAGCTCGAGCCGCGCTGGAGAATTGCGCAGGACGCTCACCGCC
>JBAPXO010000668.1:0-10941 GCA_049284255.1 Solirubrobacteraceae bacterium
GTGCGGCTCGTGCCCAAGCGCGAGCTCTCACTCGACCAGGCGCTCGAGTTCCTGCGCGCCGACGAGTGCGTAGAGGTCACCCCGAACGCCGTGCGCCTGCGTAAGGTCGCGCTCGACAAGACGACGCGCGTGAAGCTGGCCCGGGCCGGCGCCCGCGAGCGCGCCCTGACCTGACCGCGGCTCGGCCGAGTCGCTAAGCGGCGAGCGCCGATTCAGCGGCGGGAGCCAACGCCGCGGTCACGGCCTCCCACACGTCACGAGACATCCCCATGCCGATGTGGCTGGCCTCGACCTCGAGATGCTCGGCGGCGGGATCTAGACAGGCCCACCAATGCACGACCTCGTCGCTACGCGAATAGAAGGACAGGAAGCGCACCGACTCCGGGAACGGGCCGGCCAGAGCATCCCGCGTGCGGGCGCAGCAGTCACCGTGAAAGCAGCTCAGGCTGAACATGCCGGGCACCCGGGCGGTGCCCAGGGCGGCGACGGTCACGATCGAGGGCCACACCCGGGCATGAACGGCGAGCTGGTCGCGCAGCGGCGAACCCAGAGTGATCAGGGTGTCGACGAGGTCGGGACGCAGCACGGACACGGCGCGGCCGATCGAGCCGCCGCGGCTTTGACCGACGAGCAGGGCACGCTGTCCGGTGCGCTCCACGGCCAACTCGAGCCGGTGCTCGACGGCCTCGACGACCTTCTCCATGCAGCCCGTGTTCCAGTTGATCCCGCTGCGCGCGAGGGCGAACCCACCCGTCCGCAGCCACAGCGCCATCCGGGTCAGGCTCTGGTCGCCGGCCAGGAAACCGGGAACCAGCATCACCGGCTGTCCGTCGGCCTGAGGGGGAGTCGGCCAGCGCTCGGAGTTCCGTGTCGACAGCCATTCCGAGGCGAACCTCGGCCGAGGCGTCGTGAGTGGAAACCCCAGGCGAGGGAATGTGCTCGCTTCCGTGCCCACGACCACAGCCTACCGGTCGGCGGGGACCGCCCGCCCCAGGCTCCGGTTCAAGCCCTGGTCACCCCGCGGCTTTAGCGCCCGCGGGCCGGGGCCGGGCCGGGATCGCGGTGCGTACCCGATAGATCGTCAGACAGCCGTACCGCGCCACGGGGGTGGCGACGGGGGCTATGGCGGCCCCGAGGCTGGAGGGGGTGCCGCACTGGGTGAGGACGAACCGCGCGCCCGAGGCACTGAGGATGGCTCGCCGGGCCGCGGCTCCCGGATCGGCGAGCGAGTAGAAGACGTTGGCCTGCTGCACGTTGCTAGCCGGCTGCCACATCGGATGGCCGGCGAACACCTGCCGGCCGGTGTAGGCGGGGATCGACATGGACAGAAACCACGGGGCGAGCACCGGGCCGGGAGTGGGCTGGCGCTGCAGATAGTGCATGGCCGACACCTCGGCCGGCGAGAGCATGACGAGCTGGCGGTTGAGCTGATCGGAGATCGTCTTGCCAGTGAAGGCGTCGGCGTCGTCCATCTGAGCGATGCCGGCCGGCACCGTGAAGAGCGCGATCGCCGCCACCGCGGCCACCGCGGCGCCCGCGCGCCCGACCGCCACCCTTCCCGTGCCCCACCGGCGGCAGCGCTCCCAACCGCCGACCGCCAGGACCGACAGGGGAAGCGTCACACCCTTGAGGGCGTGCGGCGGAAACTCGGGAACCAGCAGGTAGACGAGAACGCAGGCGACAACCCACAAAGCCAGCAGCCAGCTGGCGTCATCACGGGGTCGCCGCAGCCCCAGCCCGGCGAAGATGACGAGCGGCAGGAACCCGACCACGAGCGCCCACCACGGCCCGACGCCGCCGCTGTTCTGGGTCTTGACGGCGAACTCGTGCCACACCGAGTCATAGCGCGACAGCGCCTCCCCGTAGAGCAGCGGCGCCACCAGCCCGGCTATCGGCAGGCTGAGGCTCAGGTACCGGCGGCGGGGCCCGACCAGCACGACCATCGCGGCGATCACGCCGAGCAGGGTGACGCCCTGCCAGGGCTGCATCCAGGAGACGAGCGCTCCGGCGAGCGCCGCGACGACCAGCAGGGCACGGGTCTGGCGGGGGAAGAGCTCGGCGATGAGGCGACGGCCGCGCTCCCCGCCACCGGCCGCGACTCCCGGTTGTCGGCCCTCCGCGCCCCCGCCCAGGGTCCGCTCGACGGCGATCAGGAACACCGGCATCAGCCCGATGGCGATCGCCGCGTGCTCGAACCCCCACAGGTTGAGCGCCGAATCGGAGTCATAGGTGGCGATCTGAAGGGCCAGGCGGTGAGCCACCGTGAGGTGACCCGTCCACCGCGCCAGGGCGAGCGCCGGCGTCAGGTAGAAGAGGGCGAGGACCAAGGCCGCGGTCTGCTGCAGGCGATGACCGGGGAGGCGTCGGCGGACGTACGCCGCGAATCCCAGAAACAGGACGAGCAGGGCGACCGGCTTCCAGATCAGATAGGCGACCTGGAGGCTCAGGCCCGCGCGCCAGAGCAGGCCCGAGACGGTGAACGTCGGGTGCAGGTAATCGTGGGCGGTCGGGCCGACCTGCCACAGGTCGGAGGCCAGCACGTGCGACCCCGAGTCCCGGATCCAGGCCAGGTAGGCCATCTGGTCGAACGGGTCATACCCCAAGGCGCCGGTCAGCGTGTACCCGTGGCGGATAGCGAAGACGAGCGCGACCGCCAGCGGAGCGAGCATCCACGCGGTCAGCAGGAGCAGCGGGAACCACTGTGAGCGGACCAGCTCCCAGCCGCTCCTGAGGGACTTGGCGGCGCTCAAGCGGCGATCATAACCGCGCCCACAGGACCGCCCCGGCGCCCCGGGCCGCGCCCTCGAGCCATCCCCAGCCCATCTACGATGCCGCGATGAGCGCGCTCGCCGCCTCGACCTTCCGCCGCGGCGCCGGCGCCGGGCCGCTGTCCCATCACCGGACCTCGGTGGCGACGGTGGCCGCGGTGCTCGCCGTCACGGTCTTCACGCTCGTTCTGCGCCTCTCCCAGATCCACCAGAGCCTGTTCGGCGACGAGCTCTTCACCTACGCCGACGTTCACGGCCGCAGCTTCTCCGCCGTGCTGCGCACCGTGCACACCGGTGGCGAGAACTCCCCGCCCCTGTTCTTCCTGATGGCCTGGGTGACCGCCAAGCTCGGGGACCCCACGGTGTGGATCCGCCTGCCCTCGATCATCCTGGGCTCGGCCACCGTGCCGATGGTCTTCCTGATCGGCCGCGAGACCGTGGGCGAGCGCGCCGGGCTGATCGCCGGAGCGGTAATCGCCCTCAGCCCGTTCTCGTTCTACTACGGGGTCGAGGCCCGGCCCTATGCCTCGATGGCCTTCTTCGTCGCCCTCAGCACGTGGGCGCTCCTGCGGGCAGTCGACGGCCGGGGGGCGCGCTGGTGGGTGTTCTACGCCCTGGCCGACGCCGCCGCGGCGTACTGCCACTACACCTGCATCTTCGTGCTCCTCGTGCAGGGGGTGTGGTCGTTGTGGGTTTGTCGCGATCGCATAGCCGCCCCGCTGATCGCGGCCGCCGGCGCCGCCGTGCTCTACGCCCCGTGGATTCCGAAGCTCCGGGGCAAAGAGCTGTACGTCATCGCTTTCCTCCAGCCGCTGACGGCGCACAACGTGATCCGCGACGTGATGCGACCGATCGCCGGCTACCCGTACGCGCCGCTGAGAGCGATCCCCACGTATCTCGGGCTCGGCCTCATCTTCGCGTGCGCGCTGGCGGGCGCGGTCTTCGTCTCGGTGCGGGCGCGGCGCGACCGGGACCAAACGCGCTCGCTGGGGCTGCTCATCGCCCTCGCACTCGCCAGTCCTATCGGCCTACTTCTCTACAGCAAGTTCGATACCGACCTGTGGCTGGCTCGCGGCCTGTATGCCTCGGTCCCGGCGGCGGCGCTCGTGCTGGGTGCCCTGCTGGTTGCGATTCCCCGTCCTGGGAATGCCGTCGCGGTGGTGGTGGTCCTCGGCGTGCTCGCCGTCGGGGCAGTGCGGGCCGGCAGCGCGAGCTGGCGCCGGCCTCCGTCCCGGGAGGTGGCGGCATATCTGGATCGGCGGGCCTCGCCGCGGGACCCGGTGTCGCTGAACTCGTATTTCGGCGGGGGCGCGATCCTCGTCCAGTTACAGCGACGCCACATGTTCAGCTCGGCGTCGCGGCTGTGGAGCCGCACGCCTCGAGGGGCCGAGGCGTTCGTCGTGCTCGACAGCGCCGACGCCCGCGCGTTGAAGCGGAGCGTCCTGTCCCGGCCTCCGGCGGGCTTCCGGCTCGTCAGCGCGCGGCGTTTCTCCTCGGCGATCCTGCCGCTGGAAGTATCGGCCTACCGGCGTACCGGTTAGCGCCGGGAGGGATGGCCCTCGGCGCGCGGGCCACGGAACGGTCGCCGGGGGACGACCTCCTCGATCGCCACCACCGACGATGCGCGCAGCCTCCGGCGCTCCCGGATCGCCGACGGGAGCATCGGCACCGCGCTGCCCAGCGCGCGCAGGTGCCTGCCCAGCCGTCGCTCACGCAGGGCATGCCACGCCCAACCGCTCTGCCGGTAGGCGACGTAGGGCAGCCAGACGAGCGGGAACGCCTTGGCGATCAGCACCACCGTGTTGCGCGCGACCAGGGCCTGATGCCCGCCCGCAAGCGCCGATGAGGATCCCTCGCCGGCATGGCGAGCCACGGCCGGCTCATACCGGCAGCTCCAGCCGGCGAGGCGCAGGCGTAGCGCGAGGTCGACATCCTCCAGGTAGGCGAAATAGCGCTCGTCAAAGCCCCCGACCGAGAGCACGGCGTCTCGCCGATAGAGGGCGGCACCCGCGCAGGCTCCGAACACCTCGCCGGCGGTGTTCCAGCGGCCGTCATCGCGCCCGAAGCGCCCGCGCTGCTCGCACGCGCCGTCGCGCCTGAGCACGTCGCCGGCGTCGTAGACGAACTCGGGGTCCTCGAGAGCGAGCATCTTGCAGGCCACAGACCCGGCCGTGGGGTGAGCCTCGGCCGCGGCCATCATCCGCTCCAGCCAGTCCTCGGCGAGCACCACATCGGTATTGACCAGCGCCACGAGGTCATGCCGGGAGGTCTGCAGCCCGCGGTTGGCGGCGTGAGCAAAGCCGGTGTTGCGTCCGAGCTCCAGGACCTCGACGTTGGGGTGGGCGTCGCGGAGGTGCTGCACCGAGCCGTCGCTGGATCCGTTGTCGACCGCGATCACCTCGGCGGCGGGCTGCGTCTGGGCGGCGATCGCCGAAAGGCACGCGTCCAGCCAGGAGCGGCCATTCCAGACCGGGATCACGATCGATGCCGATGCCCGGCCGCCGCCCTCCGTCATCGTCTGAATCTTCTCGGATCCGGGATGATTGACGGGTGCGTGCGCTTCGTCCCCTGCTCGTCGTGATCGCCGTTGCGGCGTGCGTGTGGTTCGTGCTCGGGATCCGCCAGGCGCATGAGGTGGACTATGCGACAAAGGTCGTCGGTGAGCCTCACCCCGGTGCCGCCCAGCTCGCCAAGGCCCGCTCGGAGCTCGGCCGGGCGGCCTTTCTCAATCCCGACCGGCAGGTCGACGTCCTCCGTGGACAGGTCGACTTCAACGCTCACCAGCCGCAGGCGGCGAGAACGGTGCTGTCGGACGTCATCCGCGCCGAGCCCATGAATCTCAACGGCTGGATCTGGTACACGGTCATGTATCTGGGGCGCCCTGAGCAGCGGATCGGAGCAGCTCACATCGCCCAGCTGGACCCGATCGACGCCAAGCACCTCACCCCGTAGAGCCCGTCACCTCGGCGGGCGGCGGGGCGGTTCGGCGTCCGCGCGGCTCCTTGCGCCGGTTCAGGGGGAGCTCGATGAAGCGGTAGCTGAGCGCGGCCGCGGCGGCGGTGACGGCCAGGGTGGCGACGAACAGCACGAGGCTCGTGAGGTGGGTGACGTGGGCGTCGAGGTTGAGCCCGGTGGCGGTGAACTGACCGGGAGCGGCATGCTCGGCCAGTAGCTCGGCGATCGTCAGGTGGTACAGGTAGACGCCGTAGGAGATCAGACCGAGCAGCTTCAGCGGCGACCAGGCGAGGATCCGTCGCGGCACCCCGCCCGCGTTCTCGCCGAAAACCGCGGGGGCCACCAGAAAGGTGGCCATCCCGGCGGTGAGCACGATCCCGCCCAGAGTCCGAGCCAGGGGCTGGACCTCGTGCAGCGAGATGATGATGTTGAACAGGCCGCCCGGGTGAAGCACCGCCGTCGCGCCGATCAAGCACGCGATTGCTCCCAGCCAGCAGACGGCGGGGTGATCGATCACCAGCCGGCGTACCGCCCCCGGATGGGGCCGCTCCTCGCCGCGGACGCTGGCCACGGCCAGCGCCATCCCCAGGGCCAGCCATACGCACTCCCCCAGCAGCGTCGTCGCCAAGAGGCTGGAGATCAGGAGCCGAGAGGCGGCGACCTGGATCGACAGCCCGAGCAGCGCCGGGAACGCGAGCAGGGTGAGCTCGGCACGCAGCCACGACCCCCGGCCCAGGAGGCCGGACAGGCGTCGGACGAGCAGCGCCCACAACGGCAGCAGCAAATAGAAGCTCACCTCGACCGTGAGCGACCAGGCCGGTGGGATGCCGTGCAGCAGGGTGCGGTTCGAGTAGCCCTGCAGGAAGAAGTAGTAACGCCACCAGTCGCCGGAGAAGACGCCGCTGATCCCGGGGTAGATGGCCAGGATGGTGAGCGCCACCCAGTAGGCGGGGACGATCCGCAAAAACCGGCGGCGGGCGTAGCGGCGGGCGCTCGGCACCGGGCGGCCGCGACGGTGGGCATTGACGTACGGCCGGTAGAGCAGGAAGCCCGAGATCACGAAGAAGAAGATCAGCGCCTGGTTTCCGAGCACCGCGAACAGGTCTCCGATCACCGGCCGGTTGAACAGGCCGGTGAGGCTGGTTACGTGGTAGGCGATGATGCAGAGCACCGCGATCCCGCGCAGCGCATCGAACAGAGCGAAGCGGGGGTTGCCGGGCGGAGGCGCGACCGTCGGGTAGGGCTGATCGGCGACCGCAGCACTGCCCTGATGAGCGGCGAAGTCACTCATCTAGGCCGGTCGCCCCGGCGGTCGCCGCGGCATCAGCGTGAACTGTTCAGGGGGCACGGCGTCCAGGCGCAGACCCCGGACCGGGCGGTCACGCACGGTGGCTGCGAGCAGGCGTCGCCACGTGAAGGCGTAGGCGAGCATCCACTCCGCCCCCAGGGTCTGTCCTCGGCCCAGCAGTTCGAGTACCCCGCGCCGCCAGAGGTCCAGAAGCCCCCAGAGCGAGTCCTCCACGCCCAGAAAGCGCGTCAGCTGGCGGCGCTTGTCGGCGGTCATCCGATCCCCGCAGCGCAGAAGCACGATCTGCGCCCACTGCTCCAGGCGGCAGACGTCGACGAAGTAGTGGCGGCGCCAGTGCACGACCCGCTTACGGGGCGACACGAGCAGCGAGGGCAGCCGCGAGATGAGGCCTGGCATCTGGTTGGCGGTGGCATGACCGAGGGTGGCCGCCCCATGCTGCACGTAGTCATACAGCGGACGCTCGACGAACTCGATGTCCCCCACCGCCAGGGCCACGAGCGCCACCCAGTGGTCGTGGAAGTTGACGAACTGGGGCGGCGGGAAGGGGAGCGCATAGTCGAGGACCGACCGGCGCATGAGCGACGCCGCCCCGGTAACCGAGTTGGTGAGCAGCAGCGACTCCAGCCGGCGATGGTTGTGGGTGCGGGTGACCCAGTAGGTGTCAGAGATCACGCGCCCGTGGCTGTCGACCACCCGGGCGTCGGAGTAGACGAGCGTCGCCTCCCCGATCGCGGCCACCAGCACCGACAGCTTGTCGGGGCACCAGCGATCGTCCTGGTCAGCGAGCGCCACGTACCGAGCCTCGGGCGGCACCAGCTGCAGAGCGCGTTCGAAGTTCCGATAGAAACCGAGCCGGCGCGGCGCCCGCGAGAGCACGAACCGGGGATCGTCGCCGAGCACCGCGCGCATCTCTCCGAGACTTTCCTCACCGGAACAGTCGTCGCTGATCACGCAGATCCAGTCGGCGTGGCTCTGCGCGCGAATTGACTCGACCTGCTCGGCGAACAGGTCACGCGGCGGCTCGTAAGTGGCCATGGCGATCGCCACCAGGCTCCCCGGCCGGGTATCCGGCCCGATCTGCGCCGGCACCGGCGGCGTCGGCTCGGGAAGCGTCGCGAGCCCCCGCCGGGCGACCGTGCCGTCGTCAAGCTCGGCCTCGAGCGCCAGCTCCCGGGCGCCGCCGGGTCCCGGCCCGAACTCGACGTTGCTCCAGAAGCCGCTGCGGTAGCTGTGCAGGTAGGGGTCCGCGGCGGAACTCGGATCGTGGTCGACGTCGCTCGTGGCGTAGGGATCAAGCGCGGGATGCAGAGACCGGAACAGGTCAAGGCGGGGCATCCCCTCTGCGCCCGCCGGCTGGCGCACCCCGTCGACGGTCAGGTAAAGCCGCCCGATCGCGCGGCTTGCGTGAAAGCACGTGCCGCAAACGAACAGGACGGTGCCCGCGCCCACCGCCAGCTCGGCGGGCAGGGGATCGTCGAGCTCCACCACGAGCTCGCCATCCGGATCGCTGGTCATCGGGCTGCGTTCCGGCCCCGTCTCCAGGCTCGGGAGAGCAGGCGGGCGGGGGGCGAGGCGCGTACCCCCGGACGCCGGTGGGGCGCGGCGTCGAGCGCCGCCCGGAGCGCGGCTACCTCATCGCTGAGCTCCAGCTCGCGGTCGGTGGGAATTCGGCTCTCGCCGCCATCGAGGGCGACGCGTTGGTGCGCGATGGCCGCCGGCCCGGGCGCTTCGGCGACGTCCTCCGGAGCGCTGGACTTGCGCCAGCGGGCCCCGTTCCAGTCGATCTGCTCGATCGGGTCGGCGATCCCGTGCTCGTCGCGAAAATCGTCGACGGCCTTACGACACGAGTCGGGCAGGTAGGGGTGGAAGTAGTCGTCGATCACCACATATCCCCCTTCGGCGAGCCCTGGGTAGAGCGCGCGCAGCACGACCATCGTCGCCCGGTAGGTGTCGGCGTCCACCCTGACCAGCGACCAGCGGCGGCCCGTCAGCCCCGCCATCGACTGCTCGAAGAAGCCGGGAACGAAGGTCACCCCCTCCGAGACTCCGAAGCGGGCGAAGTTCTCGCGGACGCCATCGACGGTTGGAGCCAGGAAGTCGATCTTGCCCATCTCTGACTCCAGCCGGCGGTCGGCGTCGGAGTCGCCCTCTTGCGGCGCCGGGAAGCCTTGGAAGGAGTCGGCGACCCATACCTCGCGGTCGGTGGCGCCGAGCGTATCCAGGGTGGCGCGAATCAGGATCGAGGCCCCGCCCCGCCACGCGCCGGCCTCGATGAGGTCTCCGGGGACGTCCTCGGCGACGATCGTCTCGACACACGCCTGGAGGTCGTCCAGCCGGGCCAGGCCGACCATCGTGACTCCGTCCAGGGGCCAGTCCTTGCCCTCGGCGCGGTGACGGAGCTGGCGCTCGTCGGTGAGCGTGCGTGAGAACACTCGCCGGTCCTCGGTCCAGCGCACCTCCCGGGTCTGGACCCCGGTCAGGTCGCACAGGCTCAACTTGAGCAGCCGGAGGTAGGCGTCGCGCAACCCGCCGGAATCCGGACGGGGACCGCCGGCGACCGGGCCGGGTTCGGAGTCGGGATTGAGGGACGGGAGCATGGGCGCAGACAACCAAACGGCCGCGACCGGCGGCGGCGCCACGGGCACCGCGGAGGCGGAGCCAGTTTACGGGCCACGGGTACACTCCCCGCCCTCCATGGCCACCGCCGAACAGAACCTGACCGCACAGCACGTGGTGCGAGCTCTGCAACGAGGCGATCTCCCCTGGACGCTGCATCCCGAGTGCGACTACGCCAACGACCCGGGACAGTGGGGAGCGTCGCTGATCAACCACGCTGAGGTGATGGTGGGCTGTCTGGACGCCGCCGGCGCGACCTCGGTGGTCGAGATCGGAGCCTATGCCGGTGACCTGACGCGCTTCCTGCTCGGGTGGGCGTCTGGGCACGGAGCTTCGGTGGCGGCAATTGATCCCTCCCCTCAGCCCGAGCTCGCGGCCCTCGCGCAGGAGCGGCCCGAGCTGACCCTGATCGAGGCCACCAGCCACGAGGCCCTGTCCGAGATGGAGCCCGCCGACGCATACGTGATCGACGGCGACCACAACTACTACACCGTGGCCGAGGAGATCCGCCTGATCACCGCCGGCGGCAACACCCCGCTGCTCCTCTTCCACGATGTCGGCTGGCCGCACGGGCGCCGCGACGACTACTTCGCGCCCGAGCAGATTCCGGAGGCGTCGCGCCAGCCCACGGTCGAGGGTGGGGGGTTGTTCCCCGGCAGCTCGGCGCCCCAGCCGGGGGGTTTGCCCTATCGCTGGCCGGCCGACCATGAGGGCGGCCCGGGCAACGGAGTGCTCACCGCAGTCGAGGACTTCGTGGCCGAGCACGACGGGCTGGTTCTGGCGGTGGTGCCGGCATTCTTCGGCCTCGGCATCGTGTGGTCGAAGGACGCCCCCTACGCCCAGCGCCTCGCCGACCTCCTGCGACCGCTTGACCGCAACCCGCTCCTGGAGCGGATGGAGGCAAATCGAGCCTTTCATCTCGCCTCCATGCACGTGCAGCTCAAGGCGATCGGCGAGGCCTACGAGCGCCTCGGCCGCCAGGAGACGGTCATGCGCCGGATCCTGACCTCAAGTGCGTTCCGGCTCGCCGAGGCGCTCTCGCGCCTGCGGGTGCGCGCCGGAGTGGCCACGGGCTCAGAGGCGGTCTCGCGTGAGGAGATCGAGCGCGCCCTCGCCCCTAAGCCGCCGCCTTCACCCTGAGCGCTCTGCCCAGCGCGCCTTCAGCGAGCGCCGCACGGCGTTGGCGCGCCGCAGGGGCTCGGTGAGCCGCCAGCTCGGGCTGGAGCGAAGCTCGTCGACCTGGTCGGCGTAGCGGGTATCCGCGGCGCCGGTCTGCAGCAGCGCCGAGGCGGC
>JBAPXO010000669.1:0-3167 GCA_049284255.1 Solirubrobacteraceae bacterium
ACGTGCGAAGCGTGCTCGCCTGGGGCGAGCCGCTCATGCAAAGCGCGTTCGCGCGCGAGGGCGAGGACCGCGCACCCGCTCTCCTCGCCGACTTCCTCCGCTCGCTCGAGGACCGCGTCGGGGACGAGCCCGACCGCTATCGCCGCGACTACATCGAGGCCCTCGTCATCTGCCGCAAGGCGGATGGCCCCGCGCCCACCCAGACACAAGCATCCCAGGAAAACCTTCCGCGCGCGGGTGAGAGACCCAAGCGGTCAGCGCCAACAAACCCGTCGGGACCCATCGTTTGAGAGCCGTGTGATGACTGGCTGTCCAACGTGGCCCTGACGCGCGGAGCTTCGGCCGCGCGCTCGTGCCGCTGAGCACGATGACCCACCTCCTCGCTGCGTTCGGCCTTCTACTCACAGAACCTGTCGCGTCGCAGCGGTCACGAGACCCGCTGGGGTGGCCTGAGGCGCCCGGGCGGGAACCACATTGGTGAGCTCGCCCATGCACTATCCCGTTGCTCAGGCGAAAATCGAAAAAGTGTCGGTTGCTCAGCTGATCGAGCTCGGCCTGGGAGGAGATCACTCCAAGGCCAGCCCACGGCACAGGCATAGCAGCTACCGAGGCAGACCGACTACAACCGCCCAGCTCTCACGGGTCCGGTCATCGACGATATGCCGCTGAGCTTGGCGCCGAGGCTCCCCGTCTTGAGCGGGCGGGTCCGCCATTCGCGCCGAGCCGCTATCTGAAGGATTTTGCGAGCCAGGCGGGTCGCGGCCGCCGGCGAGGGGCGGTTAGCTGCTTGCCCAGCAGGTGGCCCGACCCAGCGCCGACCCCGGCGCCCGGCCAGGTGGCGGCGCCGCACAGGTACAGCGACTCGATCGGCGTCCGGTAGCGGCTCCATCCGGGCACCGGGCGAAACAGGAAGTGCTGTGCCGGATGGTGGCTGCCGCCGAGATGATCCCCGCCGACGAGGTTGGGGTTGGCCCGCTCGAGGTCGGTGGGCGAGATGACGTGCCGGCCCAGGACCTTTGTCGCGAGGCCAGGGGCGTACGGCTCCAGCAACGCCAGCACGCGATCGGCGAAGGGCTCCTTGGCGACGTCCCAATCGGTCGTGGTGATCTCGTCCGTGGCGTCGGCCAGGATCGTCCCCGGGACGGTCCGCACCTGCACCCACAGGATGTGCTTGCCCTCCGGCGCGCGCGTCGGATCCACCGCCGTCGGCTGGCCGACCACGATCAAGGGTCGCTGCGGGAGGGTTCCCGCGCATGCCTGCGCATAGGCGATCGACAGATCCCCCAGATACGGTGCGACGTGGACGTAGGCGTACTCGCGCAGCTGGAGACCCGCGTGCCACTCCGGTAGGTCGTCGACCGCGAGGTGGATCATGAAGGTCCCTGGTCCGTAGCGATAGGCGCCGGCGCGCCGCCGGAAGTCGGCAGGCATAGCGCCGCCCACCATCTGCGTCAGCGCCCCTGGCCCCGTGTTGGCGATGACGGCGCGTGCGGCGTCGAAGGTGCGTCCGTCGGCCGTGGTCACGCCGGTCGCCCGGTCGCCGGAGACGGTGATGCTCGTCGCTCGTGCTCCGGTGAGGACCTCGCCGCCGTGCTCGCGCAGCAGGCCGACCAGCGCGTCGATCAGCGTGCCCGCCCCGCCGGCACCGAGTGCCATGCCGTGACCGGCCGCCACGAAGGTCTCCAGCAGGGCGAACACGGCACCGCCCGGGATGTCGGGAGAGAAGTCGAGGTGCATGCCCCACGTGGCCATCAGCGTCTGCACCTCCGGGCTCTCGAACTGCTCCTCGACGAGCTCCCGGGGCGAGAGCAGCGCCAGCCGCGCCAGGTCTCGCCACTGCGATCGGACCACCCCGCGCTGGCCCCACACAGCCTGAGCCATCGCACGCGACGGCATCGGCGCTCCGAGCACGCCGAACAAGGTCGGTGCCACCCGCCCAAACCATTCGCCCAGCCGCGTCCAGGCTTCGGCGTCGGCCGCGGAGTGGGCGCGGATCGAGGCCAGCATCTCCTCGGGGTCGGTCGAGACACCGGCCCATTTGCCCTCGGGGAAGACCGACGCGAACGGGCGCGCGGCGCCGGCGATGCCAAAGCCGTGACGGAAGAGATCGTCCTTGTGCTCGGCGAAGAACGCCCCGCCGACGAAGATGTTGAGGTTCGTGGCGTACAGATCGTGGCGGAACCCGGGGAGCGTGACCTCGGCCGTTCGTACCGCGCCGCCGGGGCGCTCGCCCTGCTCGAGCACCGTCACCTTCCAGCCCGCCTTGGCCAAGACCACGGCCGCGGCCAGGCCGTTGTGGCCGGCACCGATGACGACCGCGTCCGCCGGGGAGCTCACGGGCCCGCGATCGCCACGTCGATGACCGCCGACTGCCCGCCCCGCACGGTCTCCAGGCCGCGCGTCAGTGCCGCCGGAAGCTCGGCGGCGTCGGCGATCCGCTCGGCGTGAGCGTCGCAGCTGCGCGCGATTCCCGAGATGTCCGGTGGGCGCTCCAGATCGAGGAGCCTTGCCTCCGACAGCGCGCTGTCTGGGTATTCGAAGCCGACCCCGAGCTTGATCGCCGCGTATTGCGAGTTGTCGTAGACGACCGTCAGGAACGGGGCATCGAGCCGGGCGGCGCCCCACAAGGCGGCCTCCGGAGCGCCGGAGAAGAAGTTTCCCTCGGCATTGAGCGAGATCACGGTCTTGTCTGGGGCGGCCAGCTTAGCCCCGAGCGAAGCGCCCGCGCCCCAGCCCATGCTCGAGCCGATCGGCTGGAAGTAGCTACCGGCGAACAGCGTCGGGATGTGCTCGGCATTGGTGGCGACGGCAGTCGTGGAGTCGTCGACGACAATCGTCTGCTCGTCCACCATCTCGGCCACGCACCGAGCCAGGTGGGCGGCCGAGATGACCCCATCCGCGCCGCCGCTCGCGTCACCCGCTCCAGCTAGCTCCTCCTGCCGGCGGCGGTGAGCCGCGGCGATCGCCGTCTGGCGCTCCTGCGCCCGGGCGCTCTGGACCGCCGTGCGGCGCTCCTGGACGAGCGCGGTGAGCAACGGGAGCGTCGCGGCGGTGCTGGCGTCCATCAGCAGGTCGGTGGGAAAGCTCCACAGCCCCAGCTCGAGCTTCAGCGGGTCGATGTCGATCCTGGCGATCCTGGCGTCGTCGCGGACGCGGTGAAACAGCGG
>JBAPXO010000670.1:0-1852 GCA_049284255.1 Solirubrobacteraceae bacterium
GTCGGTCCGTGCCAACCGTTTTTCGGTACTGACGTACCTCCATTTAGTACACTTGTACCAAATGAAGACCAGCTCGCTGACAACCCGCCGCACGACGGCCAAATCGACGCGGGAGCAGGCACGCCCCCGCGGCGCCGCCCGTCGCGACGCGCTCCTGGAAGCGGTCCTGCGGATCGTCGCCGATGTCGGCGCCGAAGCGGTGACCCATCGCCGCGTGGCCGAGGAGGCCGGCCTGCCGCTGGCCTCGACGACGTATTGGTTCGAGTCCAAGGAGCAACTGCTGACGGCGGCGATCGAGCTCGCGGCGGCGCGCGACAGCGCGCGGCTGCTCGACTACGCCGCCGCGTGCGCCGACGAGGGTCGCGATCCACTGGACGCCGCCATCGGGGCGCTCCTCGACGCCCCCGGTGAGGACAGTCGCAGCTCGCTGATGGCCACCTATGCCCTGCTGCTCGAGGCCGCGCGCCGGCCGGCCCTGCGCGACGTCGCGCGGCGCTGGACCGAGGCCTATCTCCTCGCCCTCGGCCAGCTCCTCGAGCGCGCCGGCTCCGGTCAACCCCGCCAGGATGCCGAGCTCCTGCTCGCCGCCGCCGACGGGCTCCTGATCGAGCAGCTGTCGACCGGCGCCACCACCGATCTGCGCCCCCGGCTTCGGCGCCTGGCCGCCGCGCTGGTGGTGAGCGCATGAGCTCGCTGCGCGCATACCGCCGCTCCCTGACGCGGCCCAGCCCGGCGCGCGGGTCCGAGCGCCCGATCGTCAGCCTGATCCGGACGCTGCTGCTGTTCGAATCGGCGCTGTATTCGGCGGTGACGCCGGTTCTCCCCCACTACGCCCACGCCCTAGGCGCCTCCAAGCCCGCCGTCGGCGTGCTCGCCGCCGCCTACCCGGCGGGGATGCTGCCAGGCTCGATCATCGCCGTTCTGATCGCCACGCGCGCCGGGGTCCGGCGGACGACGCTCGTGGGACTGCTCCTGTTCTCGGTCTCGATCGCCGCCTTCGGTTTCGCCACCAACATCGTCACCTTGGATGCCCTGCGCTTTATCCAGGGCGCGGCCTGTGGCTGCATCTGGGGTGGCGGCCTGACCTGGGTGATCGCCGTGGCCGCGCGCGAGCGCCGCGGCGAGGTCCTCGGTGAGGTGATTGGCGCCGCCATCTTCGGCACGCTGCTCGGCCCCGTCCTCGGCACCCTGGCGGTCACGGTCGGTACCCAGCTCGTGTTCTCGCTGGTCGGGGCGACGGCACTGGTGCTCGCGCTCCAAACGCTGCGCCACCCCGAGCCTCCCACCCCCGAGCGCGGCACCTCCACGCCGCTGCGCGCGATCATCCACAACCCACAGATCCTCCTCGGAGGGTGGCTGATCCTGCTCGAGGCATGCACGATCGGCGCCACCGGGACGCTGCTGCCGCTCCGCCTGGCGCGCTTCGGCGCCGCCGGCTGGCAGATCGGCGCCACCTTCCTGCTCGCTGCGCTGATGAGCACGATCCTCGCGGCGCCGATCGGCCGCCTGGTCGACCGCCGCGGGGCACGCCTGCCGTTGTGCATCGGCTTGACGTCGGTGGCCGTGCTGCTGGCCCTGTTGCCCGTGCCCACCGGCTGGCTGATGCTGGCGCTGATCTCCGTGGTCGCCCTCGGTGGTCCCCTCACCGCTTACACGATCCCGGCGATGGCGATCATCACCGACTCGGCCGAACGCGCGGGCATCGCGCTCGTGGTCGCGACCACGATGCTCAACCTCGCCTGGGCCACGGGCGAGACGATCGGCGCTCCCGCGGCCGCCACGATCTCGCAGGCCACCAGCGACGCCGTGCCGCTGCTGGCACTCGCGGCCATCATGCTGGCGACGCTGATCC
>JBAPXO010000671.1:0-2203 GCA_049284255.1 Solirubrobacteraceae bacterium
CCGGATGTTCGCTGACCTTCTCCGGCTCGAGCTCCTGCGCAGTGAGCCGGCCCAGATCCCCTCCCTTCATCGGCTCGCCTCCGGGTGGTACGAGGAACATGGGTACCCGGTCGAGGCGATCCGGCACGCCCAGGCCGCGCAGGACTGGGACCTGGCGACCCGTCTGCTGACCGATCAGTGGCTCGGCCTTGTCCTCGACGGGCAGGGCGCCACGGCGCACGAGCTCCTCATGGCGTTCCCGGTCGGCGCGGTGGCGGCCGACGCGCAGCTCACCGCGTTGGCGGCTTTCGACGAGCTGACCCGTGGATCGCTGAGGGAGGCGGAGGCTTACCTGGCGCGGGCAGCGCGGCGGTTGGAAGGTAGCGAGGGGCGGGTGCCCGCGGAGCGGAGCGGACGCGTGCAGACGTTCCTCGCCATCGTTCGGCTCGCGCTGGCCCGGCGGCGCGGCGACCTGCCGGCCGTCGTCGCGGAGGCGGACCGGCTGCTCGCAGCGGTGGAGGACCGGGATGCCATGCGACCCGGGCTGGGCGAGGACCTGCGGGCGCTGGCGATGATCAACCTCGGCATGGCCGAGACCTGGGCCGCGCGGGCGGAAGACGCGGACCGGCACCTGGAGCTGGGCGTGGCTCTGGCCCGCCAGATCGGGCGACCCTACCTTGAGCTTGCCGGCCTGGCGCAAGGCGCCTCAGTCGCGAACTTCTGGCTGTCCTATGGGCTGGCTGAGCGACGGAGCAGACAGGCGATCGACCTGGCGCGGCGGCACGGCTGGGGCGACGACCGGGCTGCCAGCGTCGCCTACGCGGCGCTCGGCGTATCGCTGGTCGGTCAGGGGCGGCCGGCCGAGGCAGAGCTGTGGCTCGATCGCGCCGGGCAGACCCTCCGGGCCGAGGCCGATCCCGGCGCATGGCTGAGCCTGCACTATGCTCGCGGTTTGCTCGGGCTCGCCCGCGGCCGCTACGAGCAGGCGCTGAGCGCCCTCGAGGCCTGCGAACGGCTGGCCGGCACGCTCGTCACGCCGCAGGCCCTCACCACGCGGGCGCGAGCACGCATAATGCAGGCCCTAACGGGGCTGGGAGAAACCGGCCGCGCAGAAGCCGTTCTAGCCGGGCTGGAGACCGGCGAGCGCCAGGGCGCAGAAATGCGTACGGCCCTAGCGTCGCTGCGGCTCGCCCAGCACGACCCTCAGGCCGCCAGGACCGCGCTCACGCCCATCCTGGACGGCTCGTTGACCGAGATCCATCCGGTGTGGGCGGCGACGGCTGTGCTGCTTGAGGCGGTGGCCCAGGACGCGCTGGGCGATGCCGACGCCGCCTGGCGGGCCCTCGAGCGCGCTCTCGACCTCGCCGAACCCGACCACGTGCTCTACCCTTTCCTCATCCACCGGGTGCCTAAGTTGCTCGAATCCCATTCCCGGCGGCGCACCGCGCACGCGGCCCTGATCAACGAAATCCGCAGCCTGCTTCAGGATGGAAACGAGGGGGGCGGGCAGCTCTCCCGTGAGCAGGGGGGTCTGGGCGGGATCGCCCTCCCCGGGGCAACGCTGCTCGATCCGCTCAGCCAGGCCGAGATCCGCGTCCTGCATTACCTGCCGACCGGCCTTTCCGTGTCCGAGATCGCCGACCAGCTCCACCTGTCGGTGAACACCGTCCGGACCCACATGCGCCACCTTTACGACAAGCTCGACGTGCACCAACGCCACGACGCCATCGAGCGCGCCCGCGCCCTCGGCCTGCTGGCCCCGCTACGCGAACGCAATGAGCGGGAGGTCCACCCGTGAGCCTCAGATTTAAAAGGCATTTATCCCGAACGGACCGTGGGTGACTGCTCACCAGACCGCTGCTCCGCGAGCTGTCCGAGCGTCAATGCGCGGTGCGGTCAGTGGATCAGCGCGGTCACCCTGATCGTGATGAAGCCGCCGACGAACAATGACGCCTAGCGGAGCAGGTCCCTCAGCCCGGTTTCGAAGTCGATGTGCTCGCTCTCCTGGCCGGCCGGGATGATCTGGTACGTCCTGCGCAGGAAGTCTGAGATCCTTCTGGCTGACGCCTCGAAGTGCGCCTGGCCGAACGGCGAGCACAGCTCGATGTTCAGGACGCTGCCGGGCGCGCCGCCGTCGGAGCCGCCTGACGGCCAGACCGTGACGTCGCCGGGGCCCGCACGCTCCTGAAGGCCCATTGACAGCAGATCGCGCGCGAAGATCCAC
>JBAPXO010000672.1:0-1782 GCA_049284255.1 Solirubrobacteraceae bacterium
CTGCACCGGCAAATCGAACCAGAGCTGGACGGTCGTCCAGGATGGCACGCTCAGGACCGGCGGCAAGTGCCTGCAGACGGCTGGCAACAGCACCGCTAGCGGAACCAAGCTCGAGTTGGAGCCGTGCAACGTCAACGACGGCCTGCAGATGTGGGAGGCCGCCACCGACGGTCAGCTCGTCAACCCGCAGTCGGGCAGGTGCCTGGCCGCCAGCTCGGCCGCCGCTGCCAGCGTCGCCAACGGCACCAAGCCGGTGATCGAGCCCTGCGCCAACTCCACCAGCGAGCACTGGCTCCGTCCGGCCGCCCCCCTCGCGTCCGGCCAGCCCGGCAAGTGCGTCGGGACCTCGGGCACCGAGGCGGTCCTGGCTAGCTGCACGAACTCGGGCTGGCAGCACTGGCAGCCGCAGACCGACGGCACCATCCGGATCAACGGCTGGTGCCTGGCGGAAAACGGGGCCACGGCCGGTTCGACGCTCTCGCTTGCCTCCTGCTCGGGGGCGGGCGCCAGGACGTGGAAGCTCGTCTCGGCCGGCCCGATCGCGACCGAACTGGTCAACACGGCGTCCGGCCTCTGCGCCAGCGACCCCGCCACCGGCACCCAGTTGGTCATCGCCGCCTGCGCCAACACCGCAACCACCACCTGGCACCTCGAATAGCCGCCGGGCGATGCTCTGGCCGGAGAAGTCCTTAGGCACGGCGACTGAGGCCGCCTACTCCTCGCCCTCGTCTGGCCATTGCCGCTTAGCCCACTCAAGCAGTTCGGGCGGTACCGGGCCAAACTCTTCGTCGAGCTCGTTGAGAAGTTCGCCGAGGAGATCGTGCTCGTTAGCGCCGTTCCCGGATCTGCTACACCTTGATGACAGCGATGCGCTCACGCTTCCTCCGGTCTGGCTCCTCGGTGAGGCGGGCCAAGTCGTCCGGGTCGCTGGTGAGCAGGATGACCGGCCGTCGCTGCGCGAGCGCGACCGCCGCCAGGAGCGCGTCGACCGTGCAGCGATGACCGGACATGCCCGTCGCGCCCAGAAGTTCCCCGGCCTTGCGGCCCACGGCCTTGTCGATCTCCACCACGGTGACCCGGCGGAGTATGCGATGGATCCGCGCATCGCTGACGCCGCCACGAAGGACCTCGGCCAGCGTGGATGCCGCCGTCACGATGTCACCGCCCAGCGCGTCCGTCCTTCTCGCCCAGGCGAATAGGCTCTTATCGGCTGCCGCGAGCCGGACGATGCCCTGGGCGTCGAGTACCAGGGTGCCCGCTACTCCTCCTCGTAGAACGACAGCCATTCCCGAGTCACCTGCTCTTCTAGTTCGGGTGGAATGGGGCCGCTCTCGGCTTCGAGTTCGTCCAGCAACTCGCGGAACTCCTCGCTCTTGAGCTGCCGTTCGGCCGCCTCCGCGACGAAGCGGCTGAAGCCGCCGGGCCCCGTGTGCTCGCGGATGGCCGTTGCTAGGTCTTCTGGCATGGAAACGCTCACCTTCTGCACGCGTCCGTGGAAGCGGCCCAGTGCGTCGCCGTCGAGTTCCGCGATGACCTTCGGGTGCATGACCTTGGGGAACATGGCCATGACCTGGGACAGCACGTACGGATGGGGAACCTGGGACAGCGCCTCTTCGAACGCCTTCTCCAGCGCCGCCAGCGCCTCTACCTGATCGAGGGAAATCTCCGGTCCCTCAAGCGGGATCTCACTCATAAACCCCATGCTACCACCGGTAGCAAGATCATCGGAAATTTTCTCCGCCAATACAAAAATGCGCCCGTGACCGAAGCTAACCGGTCACG
>JBAPXO010000673.1:0-7588 GCA_049284255.1 Solirubrobacteraceae bacterium
GGCTGAGCCCGGCCGCGGGGCCGGCCGGTGCGGCGCGTGGGTTGGTCGGCCATGGGGATGATTGTGGCAAGGGACGAGCGTCTGCGGGCGCATCGACTCCGGTTTCTAGACGGCGTCCAGCAGCGACCTGAACATCTCGGCGCCGTGAACGGATGCTCCCAGGAGCGTGGCCTGATCGGCGAGCCAGCGATCGGAGGTCACCACTCGCACCAGGCCGGGGTGGGGCTCCCGGCGCAGCCGGCGCACGATCTCGTCGTCGGCGGCATCCCGCCGGGGGCGGGGGGCGTGGGCGACCTCGATCACGGTTGAGCGGATCGGCGGCCGGGGAGCGCGCTCGAATACGACCGTGACGTCCTCGCCCTCGGCTGCGGCCCACCGCTCGAGCAGGTCCACGAGCCGCAGCATGGCGGCATCGCGATCACGCCACCACCCGTCCGGGCGCGTCCCGATGACGTTCATGCCGTCGATATACCAGCGCATCAGTCGTCGCCCGCCGGACGGCGCCGGTCGCGCTTGCGGTCAGACTGACGCCGCTTGGCGGCCAGCCGCCGCTTGACCGAGGCGTTGGAAGGCCGGGTCGCCTGTCTGGTGCGGGGGACGCTCAGCGCCGAGGACAGACGCCCGGCCAGCCGCCCGAGAGCGAGCTCACGGTTGCGGCTCTGGCTGCGGGCGTCCTGGGCGACGGCCACCACCCGCGGCCCGAGCCGGGCGGTGATCCGGCGCTTCTGCTCATCGGTCAGCGACTCCGACGCCGCCACGTCGAAGCTCGCCTCGATCCGGGAAGCGGTCTTGTTGGCGTGCTGGCCACCGGGGCCCGAGGAACGCGAGGCTCGGACTTCCACCTCGCGCAGGGGAATCGCGGTGTTGCCACGGATCGGCATCGGGTCCTCCATGCGTTGAGAGCCTATGAGACGAGCTCTCGGACGACGACCTGTGTCGGAGTGGTGAAACGGCCTTGAGCGGGGCGTAGCCCATGCCGGTCGCCGTGCTAGGTTCCCCGCCGACAAGGCCGCGCGCACATTCCGGCGGCGAAGAATGCAGGTGCAGGCCTCGGGTGGCAAGACCTCCGCGGTAGGAGCACTTCAAGCTACGGAGGGGAGACTCCCATGGCAACCGGAACAGTCAAGTGGTTCAGTGACGAGAAGGGGTTTGGCTTCATCACCCCCGACGAGGGTAATCGCGATCTCTTCGTCCACCACTCGAGCATCCAGGCCGACGGCTATCGGTCACTCGCGGAGGGCGCCAAGGTGTCCTACGAGGAAGAGGCCGGTCCCAAGGGGCCGAAGGCCATCAACGTTCAGAAGCTCTAGGAGACTGAAACGCCCGGGCCGGTCCTCCGGCCCGGAGTTCAGAAGTCGATGGCCGACTGGGTAACGATCTCGTCGTTGGCGACCGCCGGTGGCACGCTCGTGCTCGCGGTCGCCACCTTTAGTTCGGTGAGATCGGCCAATCGCTCTGCACGTCTAGCCGAGCTCTCGCTGCTGGCCGGGGTGCGGCCGATCCTTACCCCGTCCCACGACGAGGATCCAGAGGAGCGGATTCGGTTCGGCGATTCGCACGTTCTCACGGTGTCCGGGCACGGCGGCGCCATCGAAGAGGACAACGGCAACATCTACATGGCGATCGGGCTGCGAAACGGCGGCAACGGCATCGCTGTTCTGCACGGCTGGCGGGCCACCCCTCGCCGAGATGGGCTCTCTGACCCGGCGACCGCTCGCCAAGAGCAGGCCCCTGACCTGTCGGAGTTCCGTACCCAGCAGCTCGACCTCTACATCCCTCCCGGCGAGCGGGGCTACTGGCAGGGAGCGCTCCGCGACCCCTCCGAGCCCAGTTTCGCCGCCGTTCAGAAGGCGGTTCGGGGCGAAAAGCTCCTCCAGATCGACCTGCTCTACGGCGACAACGAGGGTGGGCAGCGCACGATCGTGCGCTTCTCTGTTTCGGAGTGGCCCGAGATGCAGGGCGAGCGGACCACCGTTCTGCGGTACTGGAACGTGGACCGGGCGGACCCGCGCTAGTCCTCGTCGTCTCCCTCTGACCCCTTCTCCTTGTGGTCGGAGTCCTCGTCGTCGGAGTCCTCGTCGTCGGAGTCCTCGTCCTTGGCCCGGGCGTCCTTTGCCTCGTCCTCGGGAGACTCGTGCTCTTCGCGCTCGGCGTCCTCGGGATTGGTCTCATCGCCGGGCGCGTCGCGATCGGTTTCGCTCTCCGGAGGGTTGGCACCCGCCACCATGGGGTCCGAGCGCTTGGTCTGCCAGTCCTGGCGGGTCTCGTCGATCTCGTGCTCCAGGCCCGAGCTCTTGTCCTCCAGGTCGTCGGCCTGCCCGTCGAGCTCGTCGGCGAGCTTCTCGTGATCTTCGCTTTCGGTCATCGACCACAGGTTCACCGCTTAGCGCTTCCGGCAAACAGGCCCAGCCGACCCCGTGGTTAGAATCGATGGAGAGAGGAAGTAAGTACGCATGCAGGCACACAGGGGAGCTGGAGGATGACCAAGGCAGTCGAGGAACTGGACCGGGTCATCATCCGGTTCGCGGGAGACTCGGGCGACGGCATGCAGCTCACCGGCAGCCGCTTCACCGACGCCACCGCCGTCGTCGGTAACGACCTGGCGACGCTTCCGAACTTCCCGGCCGAGATCCGTGCCCCGGCGGGCACGCTGGCCGGAGTCTCAGCCTTCCAGATCCACTTCGCCTCCCGCGACATCCTCACGCCGGGCGACCATCCGGACGTGCTGGTGGCGATGAACCCGGCGGCGCTGAAGGCCAACATCGCCGAGCTGCCCCGCGCCGCCACGATCATCGTCAACGAGGACGCCTTCACCAAGCGCAACTTCGAGAAGGCGGGATATGACTCAAACCCGCTCGAGGATGGCTCGCTCGGTGGTTTCCGCGTGCACCGGATCCCGATGAGCACGCTGACCTCGCGGGCGGTCGAGGCCATCGAGGGCGTCTCCACTCGTGAGGCGAGTCGTGCCAAGAACCTGTTCGCGCTCGGGGTGCTCTCGTGGCTCTACGGGCGCCCGACCGACGTCACCAAGCGTTGGATCGAGGTCAAGTTCGCGCGTGATCCGTCGGTCGCGCAGGCCAACCTGGCCGCTTTCAACGCCGGCTGGTCATTCGGTGAGACCACCGAGTTGCTCGACGTCCAGTACCACGTCGAGGCGGCCACCGATGTGCCGCCCGGCACCTATCGCAACGTCAACGGGACCACCGCGCTGTCGCTGGGGCTGGTCGCCGCCAGCGTTCGCAGCGGCCTCCCGCTGGTTCTCGCCAGCTATCCGATCACGCCAGCGTCTGAGCTCCTGCACGCTCTGTCGCGCCACGCCAGCATCGGTGTCTCCACGATCCAGGCCGAGGACGAGATCGCCGCCGCCGGGATGGCGCTGGGCGCTTCGTTCGGCGGCCGGCTAGGCGTCACCGCCACCAGTGGTCCGGGGATGGACCTCAAGGCCGAGACGATCGGTCTCGCGGTCATGCTGGAGCTGCCGCTGATCGTGATCGACGTGCAGCGCGCCGGCCCCTCCACGGGAATGCCGACCAAGACCGAGCAGTCCGATCTCCTGCTGGCACTGTACGGCCGCCACGGCGAATCGCCGCTGCCGATCATCGCTCCCACCACGCCGGGGGGGTGCTTCGAGGCGGGCTTCGAGGCGGCCCGGATCGCGATCCGCTACCGCACCCCGGTGATCCTGCTCTCCGACACCTTCCTGTCCTCCTCCTCAGAGCCGTGGCTGGTTCCCGACGCGGCCACGCTCCCCGATATCGATCCCGAGTTCGCGACGGCGCCCTCCAACGGGGAGCCATTCGCTCCGTACTCGCGTGACGACCGGCTTGCGCGTCCTTGGGCGATCCCGGGGACGCCCGGACTGGCGCACCGCGTCGGCGGCCTCGAGAAGGCCGACGGCTCAGGGAACATCTCCTACGACGCGGCTAATCACGAGCGGATGACCGAGCTGCGCGCCGCCAAGGTGGCGGGGATCGCCGACGAGCTTCCGCCTTTGAGCGTTGATTCGGAGCCGGGCGCGAACCTGCTCGTGCTCGGCTGGGGCTCGACCGAGGGATCGGTCCGAGCCGGCGTTCGAATCGCGCGCGAGGCTGGACACAAGGTCGCCTGCGCCCAGCTGCGCCACCTCAATCCCCTGCCGCGCAATACCGGCGACGTGCTGCGCTCGTTCGAGCGCGTCCTCGTCCCCGAGCTCAACACCGGCCAGCTGGCGATGCTGCTCCGGGCTCGCTTCCTGGTGGACGTCGAGTCCTTCAGCAAGGTTCAGGGCCAACCGCTGTTCGCCGGGGAAATTGCCGAAGAGATTGCGAGCCGCCAGTGAGTGCCACCCTCAGCAAGACAGACTTTCAGTCCGACCAGGAGACGCGCTGGTGCCCGGGCTGCGGCGACTACGCCGTGCTCTCGGCGGTCCAGCAGTTCATGCCCGAGCTCGGGATCCCCCCAGAGCGGATCGTCTTCATCACCGGGATCGGTTGCGCCGGCCGATTCGCCTACTACATGGACACCTACGGGATGCACGGCATCCATGGGCGCGCTCCCGCCCTGGCCACCGGCTTGGCGAGCGCTCGGGATGATCTCTCGATCTGGATCGTCACCGGCGACGGGGACGCACTCTCGATCGGCGGCAACCACCTGATCCACGCGCTGCGGCGCAACGTGCCGGTCAAGATCCTGCTCTTCAACAACCAGATCTACGGGTTGACGAAAGGGCAGGCGTCGCCGACCTCCGAGCTCGGCAAGATCACCAAGTCGACGCCGTTCGGGGTCGCCGACCACCCCTTCAACCCGGTCGCCCTGGCGCTGGGCGCCGAAGCCACCTTCGTGGCGCGGACAATCGATCGCGATCGCCACCACCTGACCGAGGTCCTGCGGGCGGCAGCTACGCACGAGGGGGCAGCGCTGGTGGAGATCTATCAGAACTGCCCGGTGTTCAACGACGGTGCCTTCTCGGCCCTGACCGACAAGGGCGCCAAGGATGCCAACCAGATCCGCCTCGAGGCCGGAGAGCCGATCCGATTCGGAGCCGACTCAGAGCGCGGAGTGATCCGTGGCGCTGACGGCTGTCTGAGGCTTGTCGACGTCGCCGAGGTGGGCGAGGACGCCCTGCTCGTCCATGATCCCGCGCGCTCGGATCCCGGTCTCGCGTTCTCGCTGGCCAAGCTCGCTGAGACGCCGGCCGGCCCGACACCGATTGGCATCTTCCGTGACGTCGACCGGCCGGCCTTCCATCAGCGCGCCAGCGAGCCCGCCACTGAGGCCCAGCTGTCTGACCTGCTGATGGCGGGCGACACCTGGACCGTCGCCTGACGCGCCGCGCCAAGCGGCCGAGCCGTTCGGCGGCTGCGGGTGCGTTCCCGGCGCGGGGCTACTGCTCGGCGCGGGGCTAGGGCTCGGCGACCGCGCCGTCTTCGGGCTCGAGTGGGAGGCCGGCGGCCTCCCAGGCCAGCAGCCCACCGGTCATGTTGTGAGCGTCGAAGCCGGCCTCGGTGAGCGCCTGGGCGGCCATCCCCGAGCGTGCCCCGCTGCGGCAGTAGAGGATCACGGGACGCGAGGGGTCGATGCTTCCGGCCTGCTCGGGGAGCGCTCCAAGCTCGATCAGGCGGCCTCCGGCGATCCTTCCGGCCTCGTGTTCATAGGTCTGGCGGACGTCGATGAGCTGGACATCGCCGCCTTGGAGGAGGTCGGAAACCTCGCGCGGGCTGTAATCGGAAGCCATAAGAATCAGCCTAGCGGCGGGTTAGGAACGTCACGGAGCGCACAAGTCTCCATAAGGATCCATTTCCCTCCTGCGGTCTCCATAAAGCAACCGGATGACAGCAATCTTGCCGGTCGTGTACTGTGCCGTGCCGATAATCACCCAGCCGAATCATCGAGGCGTCCAGAAGCCAAAGATGATCGGGGGACCCGATGGGGACCACCCGGACCCCAGGGGCGAATCGCCGGAGCACCGGCGTAGCGCAACTCTTTCAGCGCGAGCCCGTCAGCTAACCCCGTAGGCACCGAAAGAGAAGGGTTTGGACCTGTGCCCCGAGTACGTCTTGCTGTCTGCGCACGCGTAGTTGGACTGGCGATTGCCGCCGTCTTGATCTCTGCGATCCCCGCACTTGCCTCTAATCCCAACGGTGGGACCGGCATGGGAGGAACCAAGGCCGCCAAGGCCGTCAAGAAGACCAAGGGCAAGAAACAGACCAAGGCGAAAGCCGACGCCGACCCGACGACCGTCCTCAACAGCAATCCGATTCTGGCGCCGGTCAAGCAGGACGGCGGTTCCCAGCACCTCGGCGAGCGCACTCTCAGGCAAGGGATGCACGGACACGACGTCCGCGTCCTCCAGGGCTATCTGACGATGGACGGCTTCGCAACCAGCGTCGACGGCGACTTCGGTCCGACCACCAAGCGCAACGTGGTCCAGTTCGAGAGCGCCAACCAGCTCAGGTCAAACGGGGTCGTCACCTACAGCCAGTCGCTCGTTCTGCGCCAGGACGTCGCCAAGGCGATGACCAGCACCAACACCGTTCCGGGCGGCAAGGCGACGATCAACTCCAACGGCACGGCCAGCGCTCCCGCTGGAGCTCCTCCGGTCGTCCAGAAGGTGGTTGCAGCCGCCAACCAGATCATCGATACCTCCTACTGCTACGCCGGCGGTCACGGCTCCTGGAAGTCCAGCTGCTACGACTGCTCCGGCTCGGTCAGCTACGCCCTGCACGGCGGCGGCCTGCTCAACTCCTCGGAGGACTCGACCGGACTCGAGTCCTACGGCGATGCGGGCCCTGGCAAGTGGATCACGATCTACGCCGACGCCTCGCACACGTTCATCGTGGTCGCCGGGCGGGCCTTCGACACCGCCGATTACGGCGGACCCAATATCCCGAGCGGCACCGGTCCGCGCTGGCGCACGAACCCCACCGGGAACCTGCAGGACGGCGGCGACTACGTGATTCGCCACCCGGCCGGGCTCTAGCCGCGGTTCCTCAGGGGGCCGGCCGCCGGTAGTTGGCCCGAGGCGGGCCCCTTGCCCGTCGCGGCTGCTTGCCCGTCGCGGCTGCTTGCCCGTCGCGGCCTTGCTCCTTGCGCCAGGCGACCCCCCGGCCATAGCCACAGTTTTGACCACACCTTGCTCCTCCGGAAGGGGTGTGGGAAAGCGCCGTGGGTAACGGGGCGCAATGTCCCACACCTGGCGCGCCAGCCCCGGGGTGTGGGCAAATCGGCCGCTTTTCGCGTAACCACGCCGGGTCGGCGGGGCGGCGGAAGCGGGAGCTTCTGACCGCACGAACGTCCCTCTGCCCGAGCGTGTTGACGGTTTCCGCCACGCGGGCGCTGCGTAACACACTCGTCGCCGGGCGTCTACACAGGCCCCGGAAGCTCCCGCCGTCGCGGCTGACTAGCCCCCGGAAGCTCCCGCCGTCGCGGTTGACCTTCGCCCTCTGAGGCGACCGCAGCGCCCTCATCCGACCCACCGGTGGGCCCCACCGGAACATCCCCCCGAAATGGCGGCTCCGGATGACCGCTGGCCGGTGTCCACGGAGCCTCGCGCAGCGCAGCTGCGCCACGGCTCCAGCGTCCTTGGCCCGCGGCCCCCGGACCTCGCCAT
>JBAPXO010000674.1:0-4485 GCA_049284255.1 Solirubrobacteraceae bacterium
GGGCGGGGCTTCGGCGGGCGGGGCCTCTGCCGCGGGGCCGGAGGGAGCGCCGTCGAAATCCGAGGCGGCGCCGTCGAGATCCTCGTCACGCGGGGGCGCGTGCCCGAGGGTGTCGGTGACCAGACTGGTCGCGCGGTCCACGACGGCGGTGGTGCCGCGCCATGCCAGACCGACGCTGCGAGCGCCGACGCGCCATGGGAGGGTGATCAAGGAACCGGACATAGGTGCATCTAATACTCCCAGACGGGGAAAAGAACCTTCCAGCGACACTCGAGAGAGCGAGATCGCATAGGCTGCGGCTCGGTGAGGAGTACTCGATGGTAGATGTTGACCTGAAAAGCTTGCTGGACCCGCGGACCCTTGTCGGTGGCGGTCTGAAACTCGCGGAGCGGTTCGGCGACGAGGCGATCTTCGTCGCTCTCTGTATCCGCAGCGGACTCGTGCGTCCCGAGCTTCCGCACAAGGTGGCGCAGATGCTCGTGGCCTTCGAGCGCCACGGGATGCTCTCGGGAGCGGTGACGATCGGCGCGATCCGCAACCCCGACCAGGTCGCGGTTCGCGACGAGGTCGGCGATCTGACTTATCGCGACCTCGATCAGCGCTCCAACGCGCTGGCCAACGCCTGGCGCGATGACGGGCTCGAGCCCGGCGACGGGGTTGCCATCCTCGCGCGCAACCATCGCGGCTTCTTCGATGCCGTCTTTGCCGCCGCCAAGTGCGGGGCCCGGATCGTGCTCCTGAACACCTCCTTCTCGGGACCGCAGATCCGCGAAGTCGCCGACCGGGAGGGCACCGATCTGCTCGTCTACGACGACGAGTACTCCAAGATCCTGAAGGACATCGAGCCGCCCCACGGGCGCTGGCGGGCCTGGGTCGACGATGACGACGGCGCCGAGGACACGCTGGAGCACTTGATCAAGAACGGCGACACGAGTGGGCCGCCCAAGGCCGGCAAGGCGCCCAAGATCGTGATCCTGACCAGCGGCACGACCGGGACTCCCAAGGGCGCCCCGCGTGATGAGCCCAAGTCGCTAGGGATGATCGGAGGCCTCTTGGGCAAGGTCCCGTTCCGGGCGCGCGAGACCACCGAGCTGTGCGTGCCGATGTTCCATGCCCTGGGATTTGCTCACATGGCGCTCGGGCTGGCGCTCGGATCGACGCTCGTGATCCGCCGCCACTTCGATCCCGAGGCGACGCTCGACAGCCTGCAGGACAACGAGGCCACGGCGATGATCGTCGTGCCCGTGATGCTTCAGCGGATCCTCGAGCTGGGCGAGGAGGCGATCAAGGAGCGCGATCTCTCGCACCTGAAGATCATCTTCGCCAGCGGCTCCGCCATGGGGACCGACCTGGTCAAGCGCGCGCTCGAGGCGTTCGGGCCGGTCGTCTACAACCTCTATGGCTCGACCGAGATCGCCTACGCGACGATCGCCACCCCCGAGGATCTGGAGGATGAGCCGAGCACCGTCGGCAGCGTGGTGCGGGGATCGATCGTCAAGATCTACGGCGAGGACGGCAAAGAGGTCGACAAGGGCGACAGCGGGCGGATCTTCGTCGGCAACCTGTCGCAGTTCGAGGGCTACACCGGCGGGGGAAGCAAGGAGGAGCACGACGGCCTCATGTCCTCTGGCGATGTCGGACACCTCGATGAGAAGGGCCGGCTGTTCATCGACGGCCGTGACGACGAGATGATCGTCTCCGGCGGCGAGAACGTGTTCCCGGCCGAGATCGAGGAGCTCCTCGCCGGCCACGGTTCGATCGAGGAAGCCGCTGCGATCGGAGTCGACGACGAGAAGTTCGGTCAGCGACTGAAGGCGTTCGTCGTCCTGCGCAAGGGCAAGCAGCTTGACGAGGACGGCGTCAAGGACTACGTCAAGGACAACACCGCGCGCTACAAGGTCCCGCGCGAGGTGGTGTTCGTCGATGAGCTTCCGCGCAACTCGACCGGGAAGGTGCTCAAGCGCGAGCTCGCCGAGGCCGACGACGAGGACGGCAAGAGCAAGAGCGCCAGCGGCTCGAAAACGAAGTCGAGCAGCAGTCGCTCGCAGTCCAAGTCGAGCGGCGGCTCGCGGTCCAAGTCGAGCAGCAGCTCGGGCACCAAGCGGTCGAGCAGTAGCTCGAGGTCCAAGTCAAATGGCAGCTCGGCGTCTCGACGCTCGAGCAGCCGGGCGACGTCGAAGTCGAGCAGCTCGAAGTCGGCCAGCGGCGCGAAATCCTCGGGCTCCCGGTCGAGTAACGCGAAGTCGTCGGGCAATTCGAAGGCCTCCGGGAACTCGAAGTCGTCGAGCGCTCGGTCGAGCGGCTCCAAGTCCGGCTCGGGGTCGGGCAGCTCCAAGTCCAGCAGCTCCTAGGGCCACTCTGGATCGCCAGCGCGCGCTCCGGGGACCTAAACTCGGCGCGCGATGATGATCCTGCCTCCGGGCCACGCCCAGACGGTGCGCCAACGGTCGCTCACCTCGCGGGAGAAGTGGCTGCTTCGCAGCGTGCTCGGCGGCTTGGCCGTGGTGGTCGTGGCGGTGGTGATCGCGATCACCACGCAGGGCCACAAGTCGGGCAACGGCTGTGTGTCGGTGGCGCTCGCGTACTCGACCGGAGGCGCGCAGATCGACCGCTGCGGCGCCTCGGCGAAGGCGCTGTGCGCCGGCGTCGGACACGTGGGAGGCATCACGGGTGCCCCCGCCGGCCCGGTGGCGACGGCCTGCCGCAAGGCCGGATTGCCGGTGGGCTGAGTCCGCCGTCGCGGCGTGCCTAAGATGACGGCACCGTGACCGACGCCGCCGACTTCCGCGCTCAGTTTCCGATCTTCGAGCACCGCGCGTACCTGAACGCGGGAACCGAGGGCCCGCTGCCTCGGCAGGCCGGCGACGTGGTGAGAGAGCGCATCGCCAGCGAGATCGAGGGCGGCCGGTGCGGGATGGGGTACATGACCGAGGTCAAGGAGCTGGCCGCCGAGCTGAGGGCCGCCTACGCCCGGGTCCTGACCTGCGATCCCGCCGATGTCGCGCTCACGGGCTCGACCACCGACGGTTGCAATACCGTCCTCTCGGGGCTCGATCTGCGCGCTGGCGACGAGATCGTCACCAGCGACGAAGAGCATCCGGGCTTGCTCGCTCCGCTCGGCCGACTCAAGCGCCATTACGGCGTGACCGTTCGGGTCGTCGCGTTCGCCGAGCTCGCCGAGGCGGTGAGCGCCAAGACGCGACTTGTCGCCTGTTCGCACGTCTCGTGGGTCAGCGGCCGCGTCGTCGACAGCGACGCCCTGAAGGCGACCGGTGTGCCCGTGCTGCTCGACGCCGCCCAAGGCGTCGGCGCGGTCCCGGTCGATGTCGAGGCGCTGGGCTGCGCCTTTTACGCCGGGTCGGGTCAGAAGTGGCTGTGCGGGCCCGAAGGGAGCGGCTGCCTGTACGTGCGTCGAGATCAGCTGGACGAGCTGACCGTCCCATGGCCGGGGTACGGATCCCTGGCCGACGCCCACGAGGCGCTGGACTCGGCCCCCGCGGAAGATGCCGGGCGCTTTGATCATGGTTTTCCGCCCGGGATGCGCAGCGCGTGGGCGCTGGCCTCGCTGGGCGTGCTCGAGGATGCCGGCTGGGAGTGGGTCCACACCCGTGCGGCCGACCTGGCGGCGGGGCTTGCCGAGCACCTCGACGAGCGCGGACTCGAGGTGGGCCCGCGCGGGCGCTCGACGCTCGTCTCCTGGAAGACGAGGGCGCCGGATGTCGACGCGGAGGTCACGCGACTGGCCGAGGCCGGGCTCGTCGTGCGAAGCATTCCCTCGCACGGCCTGATCCGGGCGTCGGTCGGCGCCTGGTCCTCGGAGGAGGAGCTCGCTCGGCTCGTCGACGCAGCTGCCGCCGCCTGAGCGTGGGGTCAGCCTGAGATCCGCTCGGGCCGCGTGTAGACGTTCACCCTGCCTCGGCGAGCAAAGCCGCACAACGTGAGTCCGCGATCCTCGGCGAGTTCGATCGCCAGCGAGCTGGGCGCGCCGACCCCGACCAGGATCGGCGCCCCGGCCACGGCCGCCTTCTGCACGAGCTCGAACGACAGCCGGCCGCTCACGCACAGCACGCGCTCTCTCAGCGGCACCTGCCCGTCGAGCAGCGCGTGGCCGATCACCTTGTCCATGGCGTTGTGACGCCCGACGTCCTCACGGGTGAGAAGCAGCTCGCCACCGGGCGCGAACAGACCGGTGGCGTGCACCCCGCCCGTGCGCTCGAAGGTCGGCTGAACTAGACGCGACGGAAGCTCGGCGGCCAGCTCACGGGCGATCACCGGCCCCTCGGACAGCGGCCGGCTGTGGACCGCGACCTCCTCAAGCGCGCCCTTGCCGCACACCCCGCACGAGGAGGTCGTGTAGAAGCTGCGGGCACCCGGGTCACGACTCAGGGGACCGGCGACCTCGATCGTGTTGTTGGCCAGATCCGGGGTGAGCCCGGCAGCGTGCGGACGGTCGATCAAGCCCTCGCCGTAGAGAAAGCCGAGCGC
>JBAPXO010000675.1:0-2875 GCA_049284255.1 Solirubrobacteraceae bacterium
GCTCTTGCCGGCCCCTGCCGGTCCGTCGATCGCGACCACCATCAGGACGCCAGCGCCGCGATGTCGTCCATGAACCCCGGATAGGAGACATCGGCCGCCTCCATCCCGATGACCTCCACCCCCTCCTCGGAGGCCAGCCCCGCGACCGCCCCGAGCAGCGCCAGCCGGTGATCGCCGTGGGCGTCGATGCGCCCGCCCCGGAGCCTGCCCGCGCCCCGGACGGCAAACCCGTCTGGGAGCGCCTCGATGTCGGCTCCGAGCCCGCGTAGGCCCTCGACGACGGTGGCGATTCGATCGGACTCCTTTAGGCGCAGCTCGCCGGCTCCCCGGACGACGGTCTCGCCCTCGGCAAAGCAGCCCAGCAGCGCGACCAGCGGTAGCTCGTCGATCGCCAGCGGCACCTCGTCGGCCTCGACGGTCGTGGCGACGATCGGCGCCGCGCTGACATCGAGGTCGGAGGCGGGCTCGTCGGCACCGAAGGCGCCGGGCGGCTCGAGCTCGCCGACGACGATCGCCCGCATCCGTTCGAGGATGCGCAAGAAACCCGTCCGTGTCCAATTGACCCCCACGCCCTCGATGACCAGCCGCGAGCCGGCGACCAGGACGCCGGCGCAGATCAGAAAGGCGGCGCTCGAGAAGTCCCCCGGGATTTCGACGGCATCGAGCTCGAGCTCGTCGCAGTGCCCCACTGAGGAGACGTAGCCGCCGCCGGCGCTCGGCTCCCGCGTAACTTGAGCGCAGGCGCTGAGCAGCATCCGCTCGGTATGGTCGCGGCTGGCCATCGCCTCTCGTACCCGCGTACCGGGGGTCGCCAGTCCGGCCAGGAGAACGCAGGACTTGACCTGGGCGCTGGCCACCGGCAGCTCGTAGTCGATGCCGATGAGGCTGTCCCCATGCACCGTAAAGGGTGGGAAGCGCCCGTCGCGCGCCTGCACCTGCGCTCCCATGGCCGTCAGGGGCTCGGCGATCCGATCGACCGGACGTCGGCGAATCGACTCGTCGCCATCGAGCGTGAAGCTCGCTCCCCGCTGGAACGAGAGCCACCCTGGGAGCAGCCGCATGAGCGTTCCGGCGTTGCCGACATCGATTGCCGCACCGGCGCTGGCGTTGCGCATTCCGCATCCCCGGATGAGCACCTCCCCGTCCCGCCGCTGCACGATGGCCCCCAGCCCAGACACGGCGTCGAGCGTGGAGTGGGTGTCGGCGGCCTGCAGGTAGTTGGAGATCCGCACCGGCTCTGCGGCCATGGCGCCGATGATCGCCGCGCGGTGCGAGATCGACTTGTCCGCCGGCGGGGAGACCCGTCCGCGCAGGCGGACGCCCGGATCGAAGCGCATGTTCACGCCCGCGCCACCGGAAAGCCGAGGGCGGAAACGAGCGCCAGGGCGCGGTCCGCCGCCTCCTTTCCCCCGATCCAGAGCGCGACCACCCCCTCGCTCATGTCGGTTGCCGGATACAGGGCCATGTCGGTGATGTTGACCCCCGCCCGGCCAAGCTCGAGCGCGAGCTCGGCTATCACCCCGGGTCGGTTGGGAACCGAAGCCCGCAGCTCGAACAGCTGATCGCCCGCCAGCTGCGCTTCGAGGAGCCGCCGCCGGTCCTGAGCCGCACCGTCGTTCCACGCCGCGATCGCCTCGGCGTCGCCCTCGGACAGGGCTGCGCGGACCTCGATGAGACGGGCAATTGTCCGGTCGATCTCATCGGTGAGGGCGTCACGGTTGGACAAGTAGATGTCGGTCCAAATCGAGCTCGAAGCGCCGGCGACGCGGGTGGCGTCGCGAAAGCTGGGGCCGGTGGCCGGCAGCCGCTCCCCACCCTCGGCGAGGATCCCGGCGGCCTGGGAGACGAGCACGTTGGCAAGCACGTGGGGCAGATGGGAGACGGCGGCGAGGATGCGGTCATGCGTCTCGGCGTCGATTGCACTCGGCTGGGCTCCGAGCCCATGCAGCAGCCGGTGCAAGCGCTCGTAGAGGACGCCCGAGGTGGTGGCCTGCGGCGTCAGGTACCACGTCGCGCCTTCGAACAGGTCGGCCCGGGCGTTGCGCACCCCGGCGGTCTCGGCCCCGGCGAGGGGGTGCCCGCCGACGAACCTGGGGTCATCATGGGCCTGCGTCACCGGGCGTTTGGTCGAGCCCACGTCGGTGACGACGCAATCGGATGGGGCGGCGTCCAGCGTCTGGTCGACGATCTCGGGCAGCGCCCCCATGGGCACCGCGACAAACGCCGCTTGCGCGTCGCTGACCGCCTCGGTGACGCTGATGCTCGCCCGGTCCAGGGCGCCCTGGCTCATCGCCGCCTCGGTTGCCTGGGCATCCCGGTCATAGCCAGTGACGGTCGCGCCGAGGCGCTCGCGGGCGCCCATGGCCACCGAGCCGCCGATCAGTCCGACTCCGATCACCGCTATCCGCATGCCGGAGGCCGGTCAGGCCGCGTCCCGGCGCGTCCGGACCGCATCCGCCAGACCGTGAAGCACCTCGACCGTGGTGTCCCAGCCGATACAGGCGTCGGTGATCGACTGGCCGTAGGTCAGACCCTCGGGTCCGTCGAGATCCTGGCGCCCGGCGACCAGAAAAGATTCGAGCATCACGCCGACGATCGCCCGGTTCCCGGCGGCGATCTGGCCGCCGACCACGGAGGCCACCGCGGGCTGAAGCTCGGCGTCCTTGCCGCTGTTGTCGTGCGAGAAGTCGATCATCAATCGCTCGGGCAGGCCGTCGGCCCGCAGCAGCGCGATCGCTCGGGCAATCGACTCGCGGTCGTAGTTGGGGGAGCCTTTGCCCCCGCGCAGGATGACGTGGCAGTCGCGGTTGCCGCGCGTGTAGAGGATCGCGGAGTTCCCGTTCTCGGCGATTCCGGCAAACGCGTGAGGGACACC
>JBAPXO010000676.1:0-11896 GCA_049284255.1 Solirubrobacteraceae bacterium
TGCTTTGCGGGTGCGGCCGAGGTGCGGTCAGCCACCATGCTTGCGCGAACGACCGCCGCGCAACGCGCGGCCGCGACACTTCAGAGCGCGGCATGGCGGATGGCCGCTGCCTCGGCCGCCCTCCTCGGCCGCAGCCGTTCCGCTCGGGGGTGGCGTATCTAGGGTGCGGATTCCGCTACCAAGGGAGCGCAGGTGCCGGTTGCCGCCCATAATCGACCGCGAATGCGCGTGATCGCGGGCGAATACGGGGGCCGGGAGCTCGTGGCTCCGAAGGGACGGGCTACTCGGCCGACGTCGGACCGGGTGCGCGAGGCGCTGTTCTCGATCCTGGGAGACATCGGCGGGGCGCGGGTGCTCGATCTCTATGCCGGGTCGGGAGCGCTGGGGATCGAAGCGCTCTCCCGAGGGGCCGCCCAGGCCACGTTTGTGGACTCCGCAAGGGGGGCGATTGCGGCGATCCGGCGCAACTTGGAAGCGCTCGGAGTGGAGGCCGAGGTGGTGTCGCAGCCGGCGTCAGCGTTCCTCGAGCGAGCACGCAGAAACGCGCGTCAATACGATCTGCTCTTCCTCGACCCTCCATATCGCCTCGCGAGCAGTCTCGGACGGGACCTGACGGTGGCGCTGGCGGCGGTGCTTGCGCCCGATGCCCGCGTCGTCGCCGAAAGCGATCGTCGCAGTCCGCTGGCGCTCGAATTGGAGGAGCTCGACCACCGACGCTACGGCGACACCCTGATCCAGATCCATGGCCCTAGATAACCGAATCGCGATTTGCCCCGGCACCTTCGATCCCGTCACCTACGGGCATCTCGACGTCATCGGGCGTGCGTCAGCGATGTACGACAAGGTGATCGTCGCGGTCGTCAACCTGCCGTGGCGCAAGGGCAACACGCTGTTCAGCGCCGAGGAGCGGATCAGCCTGCTGCGCAACGCCACCAGCGACCTTCCCAACATCGAGATCGAGGCCTTCGGCTCGCTTGTGGTCGAGTTCGCCCGCGAGAAAGGGGCGATGGCGATCATCAAGGGACTGCGCGCGATCTCGGACTTGGAGTACGAGCTGGAGATGAATCAGCTCAACCGCCGTCAGGCGCCCGAGATCGAATCCGTTTACCTCATGGCGTCGCCCAAGTACAGTTTCCTTAGCTCGAGCGGTGTCAAGGAGCTCGCGGTATTTGGCGGTGACATTGAGGATCTGGTCACAGACGAGGTAGCGCGGCACTTGAAGGAACGGCTCGGCCGCTGACGAAACAGAGGTGCGCGAGATGGATGTTCTGGTACTGATCGACAAGCTGGACGACCTCGTCCACAACGCCAAACCGGTCCCCCTGACCGATCAGGTGCGCGTGGACAAAGAGGAGATCTACGACATCCTGGATCAGATGCGGGCGACGATTCCCGAGGAGATCAAGCAGGCCCGGTGGATCGTCAAGGAGCGTCAGGAGATGCTCGCCGAGGCCAAGCGCGAAGCCGAGCGGATCGTCAAGGAGGCCCGCGAGCGCCAGGATCGCATGATCTCCGACGAGGAGATCACCAAGCAGGCCGAGCGCGCCGCCGAGGACATCATCGAGGACGCTCGCGCTCGCGAGCGTGAGATCCGGCTGGGCGCCGAGGACTACGCCGATGAGATTCTCAACACGCTCGAGGTCAACTTGAGCAAGTTCATCGCCGCCGTGCAGCGCGGCCGTGACCGCCTCGCCGGCAAGGACGAGCCGGCCGAGGTCTCCTAGCCGGCGCCCGCCGGAGCCTTAGCGGACCTCGAAGCCGTCCAGCCCCTGGGGGTCCTCGTCGTGCTCGTCGACGCGCTCCACGTGAGCGCTCGCCGGGCCCCGCCGCGCGTAGTTGATGACTTCCTCGACGGCCTCTGTCGGTCCCTCGGCCACCAGTTCGACCGCGCCGTCGTCCCGATTGGCCACCCAGCCCGACACGCCTTCGTTCTCGGCCTTCTCTCGCACCGAGTCGCGAAAGAAAACTCCCTGCACCTTGCCGTGAACGACCAAATGCTTGCGGATCGTGTCAGCGCTCATGCCCCGAATTGTCGCGTGCTGCGCTTCCGTCCGCCACCCGCGCGATGCTGGACAGCCCATGAACGCTCTCTGGCTGGCACTCGGCGTGATCATCGGTGCGGGCATCGCTGCCTTCGCACTGCGGCCGCGCCTGCGCGCGCTCGCTGGAGAGGCCTCCCGCGCCAGCGCCGAGGCCTCGCGCGCCGGTGAGCTTGAGCGCGACCTGGTCCGGGTGCGCGCCGATCTGGAGCACGAGCAGGCGCGCGCCGCCGAGCGGCTGGCGACCGTCAGCGACGCTCAGGAGCGGCTGTCGGCGTCCTTCAAGGCGCTGAGTGCCGAGGCGTTGCAGTCGAGCGTGGCCCAACTGACCGAGCTCGCCCGCGCCCAGCTCCAGACCGTTCAGACCCAGGCCAAGGGGGACCTTGACAAGCGCCAACAGGCCGTCGAGCAGCTCGTTGCCCCGCTCAAGGAGCAGCTCGGTCGCGTCGACGGCCAGCTGCTGCGCCTCGACCAGGAGCGCCGCGAGTCCCGGGGGCGGCTGGAGGCCCAGCTCCGCACGCTCTCCGAGACGGGGGAGCGCCTGCGCACGGAGACCGGAGCGCTGGTCACGGCGCTGCGCAAGCCCAACGCCCGCGGTCAGTGGGGCCAGATGCAGCTGCGCAACGTCGTCGAGCTGGCCGGAATGCTCCGGCACTGCGACTTCAGCGAGCAGTCGTCGATGGCCGGCGACGAGCGCACTCTGCGCCCCGACATGGTGGTCAACCTCCCGGGCGGCAAGCAGGTCGTCGTCGATGCCAAAGCGCCGTTACAAGGCGTGCTCGACGCCTACGAAGCCCGTGACGAGGCCGAGCGCGAGCGTCACCTGCGAGATCACGCCCGGCTGCTGCGCAAGCACGTCAAGAGCCTGTCCGACAAGGCCTACTGGGCGGGGATGGACTCCGCGCCGGACATGGTGGTCATGTTCCTGCCGGGCGAGCATCTCTACAGCGCCGCGCTGGAGACCGATCCACAGCTGATCGAGGATGCCATGAGCCGGCGCGTGCTGATCGCCACGCCAACCATCCTGCTGGCCCTGCTGCACTCCGTCGCCTACGGCTGGCAGCAGGAGCGGGTCGCCGAGTCCGCGCAGGCGATATCCGACCTTGGCCGCGAGCTGCACTCCCGCTTGATCAAGCTCTCAACGCTGCTCGGAACGCTCGGCACCCGGCTCAACAGCGCCGTGCGTGCCTACAACGACACCGTGGGGTCCTACGAGGCGCGCGTCCTGCCCGGGGCACGCCGGTTCGCCGACCACGGTGCGGTCTCCGAGGGGCGTGAGCTTCCCGAAATCGAGCGGGTCACGGTGAGCGCCCGCAGCGTGCACGCCGCGGAGCTCCAGCTCGACTTGGAAAGCGAGCCCGCGGCCGACGTGGTCGCCCCCCGGCGGCTGCGCGCCGCCGAGTAGAGGCTGGACGCTCAGCCTCAGCGAGCCCGAGCCTCGCGGGCCTGCCACCAGGCCTGCAGGTCCTCGAGCTGATGGGGGAGGGGTGAGGCCGTTGGCTTTCGCTGCTGGACGTAGGCCATCGCGTCCTCGATCCCCATCCCTTCACGAATCGCGACGACGCCCGCGGCGACCGCGGCCGAGCGCTGCCAGCCGGCGCGACAGTGCATGTAGATCAGGCCCTCGTCGTCGAGCCACGAGACGACCCGCTGGACGGCGTCCTCGAGCAGATCAGCGGGTAGACGCCCGAAGTCGGTGAGCCGCATCCGATGCTCTTCGATGCCGGCCGCCGCCAGCTCCTGCTCGATGAGCAGCCGCCGCCCGGGCTCGTATTCCTCATCCTCGACGAGGTTGAGGATGCGCCGGACCGTCATATGGGCCAGCGCGTGGACGTCGTCGCCGTCAAGCGGGTAGGCGCCGATGATCAGACAGTCGTAGACATCGGCGAAGCCGTAGGTGAGAAACCACTCGCTCATCGGACTCAATGATGGCCGTTGTCGCCTCACCATGCCCGGCCGACCGGTCCCGGCGTGATTGGATACCCGCCGATGACGACGACGATTGCCGATGGCGTACACGTTGCGGGCACGCTGGCCCGCGCCGGGATGCTGCGTCCCTCCCGCCCTGACCGCACCCTGCGGGCGCTCGTCGGCCTGCATCGCTTCGGGCCCTCGCTGGCCGCTGGCTACCTCGGGGCGGCGGCCCGGTATCCCGGTGCGCCGGCCCTGATCGACGAGCTCGGCACCGAGAGCTTTGCCGAGATCGACGCTCACGCCAACGCTCAGGCCCGAGGGTTTGCCGCCCGCGGCCTGAGCGAGGGCGACACGGTGGCGATCATGTGCCGCAACCACCGCTGGTTCGTGGAGGCGAGCCTGGCCTGCTCAAAGCTCGGCCTGCACGCTGTCTACCTGAACACGGGCTTTGCCGCCCCGCAGGTCTCCGAGGTGGTCGCCCGGGAGGACGTGAGCGGAGTCATCTACGACCAGGAATTCGCAGACGCCGTTGCCGAGGCGTGCGATGGCCGGGTCGCGCTCCAGGCCTGGCAGGAGAATCCTGACCAGCGATCCCACGCCGCGCTCGCCGAGCTGCTCGCCGCCCACGTGGACGATCCGCTGCCGGCGCCCGCCCAGGCCGGCCGCGCCATCATCCTCACCTCGGGGACCACCGGCACGCCCAAGGGGGCCAACCGGCCCAGCCCGAGCTCGCTGAGCCCGGTCGCCGCCATCCTCTCAGTGATCCCGCTTCGGGCGCGCGAGACGACGCTGATCGCGGCGCCGCTCTTTCACGCTTGGGGCTACGCCCACATGTTGTTGGGCGCCGCTCTGGGCTCGACCCTCGTCCTGCGCCGCCATTTTCGTCCTGCCGACACCCTGAGCCAGATCAGCGAGCATCACGCCAGCGCGCTGATCGTGGTGCCAGTGATGCTCCAGCGGATCCTCGACCTCGGAGCGGAGGCGATCGCCGAGTACGACACCTCGTCGCTGCGGGTCATCGCGGCCAGCGGCTCGGCGCTCCCCGGCCCCCTGGCCCAGCGCGTCATGGACGCGCTCGGGGACACGCTCTACAACCTCTACGGCTCGACTGAGGTGGCCTGGGCCTCGATCGCCACCCCGGAGGACCTACGCGCTGCACCCGGGACGGCCGGACGGCCCCCGCGGGGCACCGCGGTCAAGATCCTCGGCCCAGACGGCCACGACCTTCCGGCCGGCGAGCGCGGCCGGATCTTCGTCGGCAGCGAGATGCTGTTCGAGGGCTACACGGGCGGCGGGGACAAGGACCGCTACGGCGCCCTGATGTCGACCGGCGACATGGGCCACTTCGACGCCGGCGGCCGGTTGTTCGTCGACGGTCGCGACGACGACATGATCGTCTCCGGGGGGGAGAACGTATTCCCGTCGGAGGTCGAGGACCTTCTGGCGGGTTTCCCGGGCGTGCGCGAGGTGGCGGTCCACGGTGTGATCGACGAGGAGTTCGGCCAGCGCCTGCGCGCCGTCGTGGTCCCCGAGCCCGGCGCGGAGCTAAGCGAAGACGAGCTGCAGGACTACGTTCGCTCCAATCTCGCGCGCTACAAGGTGCCGCGGGAGGTCGCGTTCGTCTCAGAGCTTCCGCGCAACGCCACGGGCAAGATCCTCAAGCGCGCCCTATAGCGGCCGCGCGGGCCCTTCTGGCAGCCGTGTCGGCGTCGCCTGGAGCGTCGATAAGCTCGTTTCATGGCCCTCCGTACTGACACATTTGACCTCGGGGGCTTGCGGCTCACGAGCGGCGAAGGACGCCGGGTGGAGCTCGATGTCGCAATCGCCCCGTTTGAGCTCGGCGGCGAGCACTACGCTCTCGACCCGGCTCAGGTGCCCGTCCAGCTCGACATCTCCCGCACCACCGGGGACGGCTACGCCCTGCGCCTACAGTTCCGGGCGCGTCTGGCCGGCCCCTGTATGCGCTGCCTCTCACCGGCGTCCCCGGAGTTCGAGGTCCAGGCGCGGGAGGTCTCACAACCGGGGGAGGGGGACGAGCTCGAGTCGCCGTACGTCACCGATCGCGTCCTCGACCTCCAGTCCTGGGCGCACGACGCGCTGGCCCTGACGCTCCCCACCCAGCTGCTGTGCCGCGCCGACTGCGCGGGACTCTGTCCGGTCTGCGGCGAGGACCTCAACGAGGCCGGTCCGGAGCACGCTCACGAGACGGCGCCGGATCCCCGGTGGGCAAAGCTCTCTGAGCTGCGCTTTGACCACTGACTGAGTGGCCGAACTTCAATTAATCGCGGGTGCTTTGGTTAAGTTCCGCGCGATTTAAGCCGATTAGGTACGAGCATGGCCTCACATCCGGAGCCGTCGAGCCTGAAGGAGCACGGTCCGGCCGTGGCTCCGCTGCGCGGGCTGCTCGAGCTCTCGCGCCTGATGCAGAGCCAGGCTTCGGTGTCGGAGACGCTGGAGGCGATCGCTCGCACGGTCGCCGAGGTGCTCGGGTTCGAAACGGTCGCGATCAACACCTACCACCCCGACACCGACGAGTACGAGGTGGCGGCGGTGCGGGGGAACCCGCGTGCCCGGGAGGTGCTGCTCGGCGACGTCACCGCCGCCGATACCTGGGCGCCGATGCTCGACCCCCGCTTCCTGCGGGGCGGCGTCTACTTCATCCCCGCCGGCGAGCTCGAGTTCGACGAGACCCTGACCTGGTACACGCCCGAGCTCGGCGAAGACGCGGGACAGGACGACGGGAGCTGGCACGCCGACGACGCCCTGTTCGCCACCATCGACGGACCCGGCGGACGGCGCTACGGCGTTATCTCGGTGGACGAGCCCAAGTCGGGACTCCGCCCCGACGATGAGCAGCTCGAGGCGCTGAGCGCGCTGGCTGCCCACGCCGCCATGGCGCTCGAGAGCTCGCGCCGGCTGACCGCGCTCGAGACCGCCCTGGCGCGCAACCGGGCGGTCATGACCTCCTCGCTGGACTGCGTGATCGGGATCGACGGTGCGGGCCGGGTGATCGAGTTCAATCCGGCCGCGGAGCGGACCTTCGGCTACCGGGCAGAGCAGGCGCTAGGACGTGAGCTCGCCGAGCTGATCATGCCTCCCGACAGCCGCGACACGCACTGGCAAAGCCTGCAGGAAGGCCTGGAGACGGGGAGCTGGAAGCTCCTCGGACGTCGCGTGGAGACGACAGCGATGCGCTCGGACGGGACGACCTTCCCCGTCGAGCTGGCGCTGACGATGGTCAAGGGATCGGGCGATGACCCGCCGGTCTTCTACGGCTTCGTCCGTGATATCTCCGAGCGCCGCCGGGGCGAGGAGCAGCTCACCTACATGGCCTACCACGACCCCTTGACTGGGCTTCCCAACCGCACCCAGGTCGAGCAGCAGCTCGACCTCGCGCTCGCCCGGGCCCGGCGCACGGCGGGCGCGGTGGCGTTGATGTTCATCGATCTCGATGACTTCAAGGAGGTAAACGACCGGCTCGGCCATGCGGCCGGCGACCGGCTCCTGGCCGCCGTCGCCACCCGCCTTCGCTCGGTGCTACGCGACTCAGACTTGCTCGCGCGCCAGGGCGGAGACGAGTTCATCGTGGTGCTGGCAGATCTCAGCGGAGACCCCATCTCCGCGGCCGAGAACGTCGGCTCGAAGATGCTGCGGTCTCTGCGAGAGCCGTTCGTCGTCGGCGGGAGCCGCCTGCGCACCAGTGCGAGCATCGGCGTCAGCCTGTATCCGGACGACGCCTCCGACACCGAGGCGCTGATGCGCCACGCCGACACCGCCATGTACCAGGCCAAGGGCGCCGGTGGGGGACGGATCGCAGTTCACCAGCGTTCTGAAGCCATATTGTCGCGCCGCGCGGGGCTCTCGGCTCAGCTGCGCCGGGCGATGGCGGCCGGAGAGCTCGAGCTTCACTACCAGCCGCTGTGGTCCCTGGGCGCAAGGCGAGAGATCGTCGGAGCCGAGGCGCTGATGCGCTGGCGCCACCCCGACCACGGGATGCTGAGGCCGGACGCGTTCATCAACCTCGCTGAGCAGAGCCTCGCGGGAGACGAGCTGGTGACCTGGCTGCTCGCCCAAGCCGGTCAGCAGGCGCGCGAATGGCGCGACCTCGGCGTAGGTCTGCCGCTCAACATCAATGTCGCCCACCAGGAGCTCGTGAGCCCCGGGTTCGTGGCTCGCTTTGCCGAACAGGTCGCGGCCCGCGGACTGGCCCCCGACGACTTCATGATCGAGCTCACCGAGTCGGCCTGGAGCGTCGACGCGGCTGAGACGCTCGCCGCGGTCTCGGCGCTACGCGCCTTCGGGACAAAGTTCGCCCTCGCCGACTTCGGGGCGGGGTATTCGTCGCTTCCGCGGCTGCGAAGGCTCGACTTCGACATGATCAAAATCGACCGGAGCCTCATGGTCGGAGTGCCGGGCGACCCCGGCGCGATGGCCATACTCGAGGGGATCTTCCGAGTGGCCTACGCCTGCGACGCGCGGGTCGTGGTCGAGGGCGTCGAGACCCAGGAGCAGGTGGCGTTCCTGGCCGAACACCAGGTGGGCTACGCCCAGGGGTTCCTGTTCGGTCACCCCCTGCCGGCTCACCGACTGACGCCGTTGCTCGTCCGCTATCTGCGACGCGAGCCCGCCGCGGATATGGCCGCCCCCTGAACGGGGGGTCCGGCCGTCAGCGGCCCGCCGGGAGCCCTTGCCCCTGCTAGCCTCCTGCGTCCGATGGCGGTCCCCAAGCAGAAGCAGTCTCACGCTCGCACCTCCCAGCGACGCGCCCAGCACAAGATCGCGACCGCGACCTATAACGCGTGTCCGACGTGCCACAGCCCTCGCCGGCCCCACCGGGTCTGCCCGGTTTGCGGCAGCTACCGGGGCCGGGAGGTCATCGCCGAGACCGGCGACCAGTCGGGTTAGCTCCCACCCCGAATGGTCACCGTCGCCGTTGACGCGGGCGGGGCGGACCTGGGCCCCGCCGAGGTAGCCGCAGGCGCCGCCAGCGCCGCGGCCGCGGGCACCAAGGTGATCCTGTTCGGGCCCGCCGCGGAGATCGGTGCGGTACCCGATGGCGTCGAGGTCGTCGACGCTCCGGTGTCGATCGCCAAGGCCGCCGACCCCGCCTACGCGGTGCGCTCCACGCCCGAGGCCTCGATCGTCCAGGCGGCCAAGGCCGTTGGCCAGGGCCGCGCCCAGGCGCTCGTCTCGGGAGGCTCGACGGGCTCGGCGCTCGCCGCCGGTCTCTTCAACATGCGCCGGGACCGCGGCATCTACCGCCCCGCCCTCGCTCTCCCGCTGCCCAATCCCGGGACGACGCCGGTGCTGCTGCTCGACGTCGGAGCCAACGTCACCTGCCGCCCTGAGCATCTGGTGCAGTTCGCCCACATGGGATCCGCCTTCGCTCAGGCCGTGATGGGCGTCCAATCGCCCCGCGTGGCCCTGCTGTCAAACGGCGAGGAAGCGGGCAAGGGCACGCCCGATCTGGTGGACGTCTACGAGCAGCTAGCCGGCGACGGCGGGACGGGATTGAACTTCGTGGGCAACATCGAGGGCACGCAGGTCACCGCGGGCGTCGCCGACGTCGTCGTCATGGACGGCTTCACCGGCAACATCACCCTGAAGCTCATCGAGGGGGTGTCGGGGCGGACGCTACGCCTGATCCGTGACGCCGCCATGGGCTCAACACGTGCCAAGCTGGGCGGATGGCTCTTGTCTCCCGCGATTCGCCGGCTGCGCGACGAGATCGATCCCGAAGGGCCGGGGGGCGCTTACATGCTGGGGCTCCGTCAGGTCGGCGTCGTGGCTCATGGACGCTTCACGCGGCGCGGTTTTGCGCGTGCGATCGAGGTGGCCGCCCGGGGGGTAGACGAGGACGTGATCAGCGCCACGCGCGCCGCGCTGCAGGGTGCCGGCGCACTGCGAACCCCCGGACAGGGGGGAGAGGAGGATCGTGATGCCTAGAGTGTCCGCGCCGGGGTCTACGGTGTGGCGTCGATGACTCGCGAGCAAGTCTTCTCGCTGATTCGCGCCCACCTTGTCGACGAGCTCGAGATCGAGCCCGACTCGATCCAGGAGACGACGCGTTTCAGAGAGGATCTCGAAGCCGATTCGCTGGACCTCTACACGCTCGTCCAGGAGTTGGAGGACTCCTACGGGGTGCGCATCTCCGATGAGGAGGCCAGCCGGATCCTGACCGTCGGGCAGGCGGTCGACTTCGTGCTCGCGAGCCGGGTTGAAGCCGACGGTCACAGTGGCGTGGGAGTCGGTGACGGCTCGCGCGGCGCGCCGGCCGAGCTCGAACCCCGGTCGGCGACCGCGAGCTCGGGTCCCGACGCTGAGTGACCGTCGATCGCGAGCGCACGCGCGTCAGCGCAAGCGCCCCGGGCTCGCCTGTCGCCCTGGCACAGCTGCTCGAGCAGCTGCCCGCCGACATCTACGCGCGGGTGTTCACGCACTCCTCTTGGACCGAGAAGCGCTCGGATTCCTACGAGCGGCTGGCCTTCCTCGGCGACAGCGTGCTCGGGCTCGCGGTCTCAACTCACCTCTTCCCGAGGCTCGACCCCGACCAGTTCGGCCCGGGACGGCTGACGAAGATTCGCGCGCAGGCCGTCTCCGGTCGCGCCTGCCGTGCGGTGGCCGAGCGGCTGGACGTTCCCGAGCGCTTACGGCGCACCGCCCCGCGCAGCGCCTCAGGGGTCGAGGCGTTGATCGCTACCGAGCGGGTGCTGGCCTCGGTGATCGAGGCCGTGATCGGCGCCTGCTACCTGCAGTTTGGCTACGAGACAACTGCCGATGCCGTGGTGGCGGCCTTCAGCTCGGAGATCGACGACGCGCTGGAGCGACCCGTGGACTTCAAATCGGCGCTGCAGGAACGGCTGGCACGCCGCGGGGAGCTCGTGAGCTATTCGGTGGTCGAGGAGCAGGGGCCGCCGCACGACCGGACGTTCACCGTCAGTGCCCAGATTCGGGGGGTCGAGATCGGCAGCGGCGTGGGCCGCAGCAAGAAGGACGCCGAGCAGGTGGCCGCGCAGGCCGCTCTGGAGGCGATGCAGACGTGAGCCGTTCACGGACACGGGCGGCGACGTGTATCTGAAGTCGATCACCGTCAAGGGCTTCAAGTCGTTTCCCGACCGCACCCGGCTCGAGTTCGGCCCCGGGGTGAGCGTGATCGTCGGCCCCAACGGATCGGGGAAGTCAAACGTCACCGACGCTGTGCTCTGGGCGCTGGGCGAGCAATCCCCGGTCGCCGTGCGCGGACAGTCGATGCAGGACGTAATCTTCGGCGGCGCCCCCGGCCGTCAGGCCGCTGGCTACGCCGAGGTCGAGCTCGTCCTCGATGACTCCGAGGGCAGGCTGGGGCTCGGCGCCCCCGAGATCTCGATCCTGCGGCGCCTGGACCGCTCAGGCGAGGGCGAATACCGCCTCGCCGGCGCCCGTTGCCGGCTCGTCGATGTCGTCGAGCTGCTCTCCGACACCGGCCTCGGCAAAGAGATGCACTCGGTCATCTCGCAGGGGAGGGTGGAGTCGCTGGTGACCTCCAAGCCCCGAGAGCGCCGGCTCCTGATCGAGGAGGCGGCGGGCCTGGGCAAGCACCGCAAGCGCCGCCGGCGGGCCCAGCTCAAGCTCGCCCGGACCCAGGAGAACCTCGACCGGGCGCTCGACGTCGAGCGTGAGGCCCGCTCGCGCCTGCGCCCGCTCAAGCGTCAGGCTGAGGCGGCCGAGCTCCACGCCCGCCTGGAGCGTCAGGCACTGGAGATCCGCTGGGAGCTCGCCCGCGACGACGTTCGCTCCCAGGGCGCGGCACTGCAATCTGCGCAATCCGCGGCCGCCGAGGTGCGGGCTCGTCGCCAGGCCCTGGCGGGCGAGCTCGAGGCCGTCGCCAAGCGCCGGGAAGCGGCCGAGGAAGCCCTGGCGGCCCGCAGCGAGCAGCGCGAGGAGCTCTCGCGCCGGGCCTACGT
>JBAPXO010000677.1:0-2016 GCA_049284255.1 Solirubrobacteraceae bacterium
CGCCGAACGTCTGCCCGCGGGCCGTGCGCGCCTGGCGGCGAGCGGCTTCGAGCACGTCGAGCGCTGGTCCGAGCGTGCGGACGTCGACGATGGCTCGCAGCGATTGCAGCTCTTCGGCGGGCCGCTGGAGTCCGGCACGGCGCAGCCAGGTCGGGGTGTAGACCCTGATCAGCCAGTCCATCGCCATCCAGGCCCGGGCCGTATCGTGGCCGTCACCGGCGGTGCCAATGGTGCGGCCCAGATAGGGTCGCAGCCGCTGGCGGGGCCCCGGCTCAAGGCTGTCATTTAGCGCGATACAGATCGCGCGTATCACCGGGCTGACGCAAACCGGATCGTCGCTATGCGGCTCGTTGGCGAGATAGCTCACCCATTCCATCGCGCAGCGGCCATCTTCCGGGGTCGCGTGGGTGCCGTAGGCGAGGGCGTAATCGCTTGTCATCTGTCCTCCTGAGGTCCCGCAGATCGCGGCCAGGAGAATTGTTCCCTAGTCGCTCCCTACTTCAAAATGCCTATTGACTCACTACCCCCACCGCCGCTCCTAACAACCTCATGCCTCATGTCCCTCCGAGCTGATCGGCCGTCTCCGGACACGTGCGCACGGTTCTGAGACGGCCTAAGCTTCGCGGCACAACAAATGCCCGAGCCCCGGCAGCTACGCCAGTCCTATACCCGCCTGATGTCGATCCTGATGATCGTCGTCGGCGTCGCGCTGCTGGTGCGCACGTTCGTGGCAGGGGGAGGACCGGCAGCGACGGGGGTTGTGCTCGGCGTGCTCTTCATCGCCGCTGGAGCGGGGCGGCTTTACCTGGCGTCGCGGGGGACGTAGCCGAAGGTGAACAAGCGGCCTCTCAGCTACCGCGCTCTGTTCGCGGTTGTCTACACGACCTCGGTCAGCTCGGTCTACTTTGCGCTGGGCGTCGTCGCCCACCGGGCCAACGGGCTCACTCCGCTCGTCTTCCTGGCGGCCGGGGTCTTCTTCCTGTTGACCGCGATGACCTTCGGCGAGGCCTCCTCACTGCACCAGGAGCGGGGCGGGTCGGCGGTCTTTGCGCGCTATGCCTTCAACGAGCTGGTGAGCTTCGTCGCCGGCTGGGCGATCGTCCTGGATTACACGATCCTGATCGCGGTCACGGCGCTCACCGTGCCCGCCTACCTCGCGGCCTTCTGGGGCCAGATCGACCACGGGGTGCTGGAGATCGTGGTCGCGTTCGGCGTGATCCTGTTCGTCCTCGTCGACAACGTCATGGGCGTCAGCAGCCGCCGGCTGCGGCGCCGGGTCGCCATCACGCTGGGAGACCTGGTGCTCCAGGCCCTGGTGATCGTGCTCGGCGTGGTCCTCGCCTTTCATCCCGAGCGGCTCAGCCAGACCATCCATCTCGGGACCGCGCCCAAGCTCAGCGACCTCGCGTTCGCGCTGCCGATCGCGATCATCGCCTTCACCGGCCTGGAGGCCGGCGCGAGCGTCGCCGGCGAGGTGGCCGATACCGGGCGGTCGATCAAGCGAATGGTCCTGTCAGGTTCGACGGCGATCGTCCTCATCTACGTGGGGATCTCGCTCGTCGGCGTGATGGCCCTACCCGTTCACAACGGCGTCACAGCGCTTGGGCAGACCAACATCAAAGCGCCGGTGCTGGGGGTGGTGGAGGCCCTGCGCCCGAAATGGATCTCCGACGTGCTCAAGTACCTGGTCGCGATCGGGGGTGCGCTGGGGCTGGCGGCCGCCGCCAACTCGGCGATGCTCGGGGTCTCGAGGGTCGGCTACTCGCTGGCCACCAACCGGCAGATACCGAGCGCCGTCGGGCGCCTGCATCCGCGTTGGGGCACGCCTTTCGTGATCATGGGTGCAGCCGCGATCGCCGCGGCCGCGCTCGTGCTGCCGACTGACCTCGAGCTCCTGGTCGGGATCTACGCCTTCGGAGCGCTGCTCTCGTTCACGATCGCCCACCTCTCGGTGATCGTTCTGCGCTTCCGCGAGCCCGATCGGCCGCGCAACTACTCGATCGCGCTCTCGGTGCC
>JBAPXO010000678.1:0-2700 GCA_049284255.1 Solirubrobacteraceae bacterium
GCCCCTGTTCCGCCGGCGCCCGCGCCGGCCGCACGCGATCCGCGCGAACCGCGGACGGCGTACGCGCGAGCGACGATGTTGACGAGCAGCGTCAGCACGAACAGGACCAGTCCGGCGGCGAACAGGGCGGATCGATGGATCCCGCCGGCTTCGCCGAACTCATTGGCAATGACCGCCGCCAGGCTGTAGCCCTGGCTGAACAGGTGCTTCCCGATCACCGGCGCGTCACCGATCAGGAGCACTACGGCAATCGTCTCGCCGAGCGCTCGTCCGAGCCCGAGCATCGCGCCGCCGACGATTCCCGAGCGCGAGTAGGGAAGGACGGCCATGCGGATCATCTCCCAGCGGGTTGCACCGAGTGCCAGCGCGGCCTCCTTGTGTTCGGCGGGGACGGTGGCCAGCACCTCCCGGGAGATGGCCGACACGATGGGCAGGATCATGATCGCCAGGACGAGGCTGGCGATGAAGTAGTTGGTAGGGGTGGCCGAGCTCGCCCCGCCGCCGATCCACGGAATGAACGAGAAGGTGTTGGCGAACCACTTCTCGGCCGGCAGCAGCTTGGGGGCCAGGAAGAAGACGCCCCACAGCCCGTAGACGACCGATGGGACGGCCGCCAGCAGGTCGACGAGCAGCGACAGCGGCCCGCGCGCCCGCCGGGGGCACAGCTCGGTCAGGTAGAGGGCGGTGGCGACGGCCACGGGAACCCCGATCACGAGCGCGATGCCCGAGGTGATCAACGTGCCCACGACCAGCGGAGCGCCGTGGTAGATGTTGCGTGAGACGTCCCAGTCGTTGCCGAAGATGAACGACAACCCGAACGTCTTGAACGTCGACCCCGACTCCCCGATCAGCCGGATGAAGAAGTAGACGATCAGCGCGAGGATCAGGACGGCCAGGGACGTCAGCCCCCACGACAGGGCGCGATCGGGAAGACGGCTCAGCGGCGACCGCTCGAGTACCGAGCGGCCGCCGCCTGCCGATGCAGCGCTTGCCTCCAAGGGAGCCCTAGGAGAGCGGCGATCCGTTGCAGGTCATCGCCTTGAGCTGCGCTTGGTCCTTGGCCGCGAGCGAGGCGGGAACGGGCGCGTAGGGCAGCTGGCTGCTGCCCGAGCCCAGCGTCTTCTGTCCGGCGCCGAACGCGTAGGTCAGGAACTTGAATAGCCCCTTGGCCGTGCTCGAGCTCAGCCCGCCGTTCTTGCACGGGTCCTTGTAGGCGTCCAGGAACGTCTGGGAGACGATCGGGTAGGCCGCTGTATTGGGCGAGTTGATCGTCGAGATCCCGAGGTCGGCGGGGACCTTGACTCCCAGGAACGCGCTCGAGGTGTTGGAGATGGCGGGCGCCACCCAGGTCCCGGCCGAGTTCTTGACCGTGGCGAAGGTGAACCCGTTCTCCAGCGCGTAGGCCTGCTCGACGTAGCCGACGGCGCCGCTCGTCTGCTTGACGGCGGCCGCGACGCCCGAGTTCTTGGCAGCGCCGGTGCCGACTGGCCACTTGACGTCCTTGCCCTCGCCGATCGAGGACTTCCACGTCGGGCTCACGTCCGACAGATACTTGGTGAAGCCCTCGGTGGTGCCCGAGGAGTCCGAACGATGGACGACCGTGATCGCCGTGCTCGGCAGGCTGATGCCCGGATTCAGGCTCTTGATCGCCGGGTCGTTCCAGGTCTTGATCTTGCCGCTGAAGATCTCGGCGATCGTGGGTCCGTCCAGCTTGAGGCCGCTCTTGACCCCGGACAGGTTGTAGGACACGGTGATCGCCCCCGCGGCGACCGGGAACTGCAGGACCGGGCCTTTCATGGCCTTGACGTCGGTCGGCTTGAGCGCGGGATCGCTACCCGCAAACGCCACGGTGGCGTTCTCCAGGTCGGTCTGACCCGCTCCTGATCCGACCGGGTTGAAGTTGACGGTCACGCCCTGGGACTTGAGCGTGCTGCCCCATTGCTGGTAGATCGGGGCGGCCAGCGTGGAGCCGGCGCCGTTGATCGTGGACGAGCCACCGCCGCCCGAGCTGCTCGAGCTGGCCGCGGAGCCTCCCCCAGATGCTCCAGAGCTACTGGAACTGGAACTGGAGCTGGAGCCGCACGCGGCTGCCCCGAGAGCCGCGATCAGCGCTATCGCTAACGCGACAAAACGACGTGTACGCACTTTTTTCTCCTTGGTCATTGATGGCCAGAGTCTCGGCGGAACGGAGTCTCCGGGTGTTACCGAGTTGTGAACTGGCCGTTGTGGTCTTTGGCCTCGGCGGCCAACCGGTACCCGAAGCCGAAATGGGTGTGGATGAAGCTCCAGCCCGGGAGGGCGGCGTCGAGCTTGACGCGGAGCTTGCGCACGTAGACATCCACCGATCGGTCACGCGAGCGCATTTCACGGCCCCACACCAGCCGGAACAACTCTTCGCGCGCGACGATCCGATCAGACCGCCGCGCCAGCTCGGTGAGCAGCCGTAGCTCTCGGATCGAGAGCATCAGGGCGCGACCGTCGGCCCGTGCCAGATGCTCGTCGGGAATGATCTGGAGCGGGCCGGCCTCCAGCACCTCGTGCTGGCTCTTGGTGGCAGGCGACATCTCCGCGAGATGCTGATCCGCCCCGTCCGCCGCGGCGTTATTAGCTCGTAACCGGGATGTGAAGGAGCTGTGAACCGGTGCCGGTGTCGGGTGCGGGCAACGGCGCGCTCAGAGCACCGAGCCGGCGATCCCGGAG
>JBAPXO010000679.1:0-2794 GCA_049284255.1 Solirubrobacteraceae bacterium
TTCGTATCCCGACCAACTGTTCGCCGCGCGGGACAGGGGAAGAAGGCTGATCCACCCCCTAAGCGGCTAAAATCAACTACTGATGCCGCCGCGTTCTGGGGAAGAGCTCAAAGAGGAGCTCGAGTCGCGACAGGATTCCCGGATCATGAGGGCGCTCGAGATGGTCGCCCCGGGGACGGCATTGCGAGAGGGGATTGACAACATCGTTGACGCCCGAACCGGTGGACTGATCGTGATCGGGGACGCCGATGAGCTGAGCTTCCTGTTCTCCGGCGGGATCAAGCTCGATGTCGACTACTCGCCGGCGCTCCTGTACGAGCTGGCCAAGATGGACGGTGCGATCGCGCTGAGCTCCAACGCCACCAAGATCGCCCACGTCAACGTCCAGCTGACGCCCGACCCCACGATCTTGACGCTTGAGACCGGCACCCGGCACCGAACCGCCGAGCGCGTGTCCAAGCAGACCGACGCGATCGTCATCGCCGTGTCCGAGCGCCGGGAGGTCGTCTCGCTCTACGTCGACGGCGTCAAGTACATCTTGGAGGACATCCCGGTCGTCCTCGCCAAGGCCAACCAGGGTCTGGCCACGCTCGACAAGTACCGCAGCCGGCTCGATCAGGTCTCCACGCGCCTAACAGCGCTCGAGTTCGAGGGTGGCGTGACCCTCCACGACGTTCTGACCGTGCTCCAGCGCGTCGAGCTCGTGACCCGGATGGCGGTCGAGATAGAGCGTTACATCGTCGAGCTCGGAACCGAGGGACGGCTGATCGAGATGCAGCTGGACGAGACGATGGTCGGCGTCGCCGCCGACAAGACGGCGCTCGTTCACGACTACCTGGTCGAGGACACCGATGACGGTTTCGCGATCGTCTTCGACCAGCTGGTCCGGCTGCCCCACCAGGACCTGCTGGACTTCGGTCGCCTCGCCGAGCTGCTGGGCTATGACCGCAAGCTGAACACCCTCGACTACCCCGTGTCACCTCGCGGATTCCGGATCCTGGGGCGCATCCCGCGCCTGCCCAGGCTGGTCGTCCAAAGGATCGTGACTGAGTTCGGGGGCCTCGAGGAATTGCTCGCCGCATCGGATGGCGAGCTGGAGACCGTCGACGGCGTCGGCGAGATTCGGGCGAAGGACATCCGCGAGGGACTTCGCCGACAGCAGGAGATCAACCTCGTTGATCGGTACCTGCAGACGTAGGAAATACGCGAGCGGGTCGCCCCGCGCCGCCTGCTAAGAGGAGGACACCATCGCAGACCTAATCGAAGAGCACCTGGATGATCTGGATCCAGTTCCAACGCCGGTACATATCGAGTTCGAAATCGGAGACAGCGTCGTCTATCCGCACCATGGAGCGGGCAAGGTACTTCGCAAGGAGAACAAGGAGGTCCTTGGTGAGAGCCGCGAGTATCTGACCATCAAGATCCTCCACAACGACATGACCGTGATGGTCCCCACCGAGAACGCTGCGCTTGCCGGCCTGCGCCGCGTGATCGATGAGGAAACGGTCAAGAAGGTGCTTGCGGTCCTCCAGGACGAGTGTTCTGAGATGCCCAAGAACTGGAATCGGCGCTTCAAGCACAATCGCGACAAGATCAAGACTGGCGACATCTACGAGCTCGCCGAGGTCGTGCGCAACCTCGCCATCCGCGAAGCCGAGAAGGGGCTGTCAACGGGCGAGAAGCAGATGTTCACCCGCGCCAAGAAGATCCTTGCCTCGGAGCTGATGTACGCGCTGGAGATGGACGAGCAGCAGGTCGAGGCGCATCTGTACACACTGTTGATCGAGCCGACCCACGCCAACGGGAACGGCAAAACGGCGGTCAAGAGCGCTGACAACGGCAAGGTGGCCGTGGCCGCCGAGTAATCGAGGCCGGCAAGATGGCGGTCGCGCTCATCGTGGCCGCAGGACGAGGCGAGCGCCTTGGGTCCGGCCGGCCCAAGGCGCTCGTCCCGCTTTGCGGGAGGCCCATGCTGGACTACAGCGTGGCTGCGCTGCGCGCTGTGCCGACCATCACCCAGATCATCGTCGCCCTGCCCACCGACGAGCTCGCCTCGGCGCCCGAGGGCACGACGCCGGTCGCCGGCGGGGTTCAGCGTTCGCACTCGGTGCGCGCCGCGCTGTCGGCCTGCACCGCGGGCGATCCGATCATCGTCCACGACGCCGCCCGGCCACTGGCCACGCCCGAGCTCTTCGAGCAGGCGCTACGCGAGCTCGACCGTCACCCCGACGCCGACGCGGTGATCGCCGCCGCCCCGGTTGCCGACACCATCAAGGAGGTGGGCGACGATGGCCGCACGGTGATGCGGACGCTGGAGCGCGCTCGGCTCTGGGCGGTACAGACACCCCAGGTGTTTCGCCGGGCGGCGCTGGAGCGCGCGCTCCTCGGAGCCTCCGAGGACGAGCTCGCCCAGGCGACCGATGACGCTTGGCTGGTCGAGCGCGCGGGCGGGGTGGTCCGAGTGTTAGGCGCCGACCCGGGCAACCTCAAGGTGACCACGCGCGAGGATCTCCGCGTCGCCGAGCTGCTGCTCTCGGAGCGCGGCGGATGACGACTGGCATCGGTTATGACTGCCACCGCCTGGTCCCCGGCCGCCAGCTGATCCTGGGCGGCGTGAAGCTCGACCACGAGCTCGGACTCGCGGGCCATTCCGATGCCGATGTCCTCACCCACGCCATCATCGACGCGCTGCTGGGAGCCTGTGCCCTTGGGGACATCGGAGAGCACTTTCCCGACACCGACCCCCGCTATCGCGACGCCGACTCGATCGAGCTCCTGCGCGCCAGCGTGGCGC